>CAYZXZ010000197.1:0-4371 GCA_964481615.1 uncultured Desulfobacteraceae bacterium
CCATTTTTTGGGAGTGGGTGATAAATTGCTGGAGGTTACGCGAGTTGGCGTCGGTTGAGACCTCGGCCATTCGGTCCATGTTTTTGCGCGTCCCGGCCTGCATCAGTCCGCAGGCGTATTGGCGCGCCTTGCCTGACACATCGTGGCGGTAGGATTGGAAATGTTGGCTGTAAGTTTTCACAAAACTTATGAATCTCCCGCCGATGCCCGCAAGGGCCGGTGGGGTGTCATAAGCTGTTCTCCTATGCTCAGTAGTCGTTGTACGGGGTGGATTGCATGAAAAATTCTATAAAAAATTCAGCATGAAATGTCAAGAATAATCTTTACAAAGTCAAATTAAAGATAATTGACAACATGCGCGCCAACCCGGTCGCTTCCCAGATAGCCTTCGAACGCTTTGACCCCCTTCTCGATGACTTGACCTTCCGGCAAAATGCCGGCCCGTTCCGGGAAATAGATGCTCGCCAGCGGTTTATCTGAAATATCTAAAGCTTTGATCGAATCGGCAACGGGGTGATTGCCGAGTGTTAAGTAAGAATCCTTGGGAAAGACAGCGATGCGTTTGACGCTTTTTTGGGGGATAAAGGTTTTGATGAGATTATTGCCTTTAACGGAATAGGTAACCAGCGGTTTGCGATCTTTTATGGCAATGCCTTTCCGGGCCACTTGAATTTCCAATATATTGTTGTCTTCTTCATCCATGCGACAATGCATCAGTTCGGGAGTGATCCGGAAATACATGTCCGCGACAAACTTGGTATATCCCCATTCGCCGCGTCCCGCATCCCGGGCTTCGGTCTTGGTGACCGGCAAATGTTGAACCAGAACCCCGAATCCCGGATATTTGCTCTCCATCAGAGCCGGCAAGAGGCCTGTTCCGGGCATTGGTTTTTCACCATATACGACCGGGACAACCACCGGCACTTCACCATATGGCCCGATGCTCGTTTCGATGTAGTTGATCGCCAGGATGGCCACGATGGCGCGTCCGTTTATGATAACCGGGTGCAAATGTTCGGATGGCATCAGCGCTTTTACCTTTTTGCGGTCGGCCGTAAAGTAAAGACCGAAAAAGTCATCCCTGAAATATAAAATCGGCAGATCAAATGAAAAATCGTTATAAGTGACGGATTTCACTTTTTGGGGGATATCGAAAAAACGTTTCATTATTTTTCCTCCCGGGATATGTGTTGTTTAAAGTAGCGGATTTTTTTCATGGGAAAAATTCCCAGATATGCTTGGATATGTTTGGCGTCGCGGTATCTTTTTTCCTGACCGTAATCCTGCATGTAACCATTGCCTCCCAGTATCTGAACACCTTCCGAGGCCACATCGCAAGCCATTTCATGGATATGGATGCCGGCGGCGGCGGCATATTTTTCCCAATCCGGCTCGTTGTTCTCCATGGCCATGGCGCCGCGAGAGAGAATCAATTCGGCATTGACAATTTTGATGGACATGTTTGCAAGCATCATTTGAACTTCCGACCAACCTGAAATTTTACGCCCCCCCTGTTCCCGTTGTTTACTGTATTGCAGAGCCTCATTGTAGGCGCCCTTCATGATGCCCAGCGCCATGGCTGAAGTAGCCGGCGCAAGCTGGGCCGCCATGCGCCTGAAATATTTTTCTCCTTTTCCGGCTTCCCCGATGATCACGGCCTGTTTCCGGTCGAGCGCAACATCCACGGCCGGGCAGGCTCGAATACCCAGACTTAAAATCGGATCACCAACGTCAATCCCCTTGCGGTCCATGGTAATTAAAAAAAAGGAATATCCGGGGATGCTTTCGATGACAGCCGGAACCAGGGCGTGGTCGGCCCAGTTGCCCATCGATAGATATTCGAGTTTCCCTGAAAGCAGGTAACCGCCGTTATGAGATACGGCCCTGACGCCGGTTTCCATTTCGGCGGGATTGCGAAATGCCGGGCATGCGATCAAAAATTGACGAACATTTTTCGCGGCTTGCGCGATCCGTTGAAGATGCCCGCCGGCATCGGCATTCAGCAGGATTTGTTGGGAAATGGTATGTGCGACCAAAAAACCGCCCAAACTGGCATCTTCCCGGCAGAAGGTTTCAAGCAGGGTGCACAGGGCTGAGATTTTCTGTCCCATCCCACCCAATTTTTCCGGCAAGGTCAGATGAAAAAAATCCAGCTCGAAGGCTTTGGACAACACCGCTTCAACGTCAGGACCAAATGGATACTTGTCGTGCAGCGTTTTGTCGGGGATCAGTTTTTGGCGCGCAAATTCGGAGGCGGCCTTTTGAAGCAGCGTTAACTCTTTTGAATGGTTCGTCGGCATGGTTTTCGATTCTCCATAAAAACGTTGCTATCGGTCAAAAACCCGTGACTCGGCGAGGACGTTTCCAATCATTGTTTTAAACAGATTAATTCGATTGATCTGATTGGTCCCTTCATAGATTTGAATCAGTTTGGCATCCCGGTAGTGCTTTTCGGCCACGGCCTCCTGCCGGAGACCGCTCTCACCCATCAGATCCAGCGCCATGTTGCAATTTTGCACCGCCATATCCGCTCCGTTGAATTTGGCCAATGAACCCCAGCCGGAGGTTCTTTCAATTTCAGCATCCGTCTGCCAGTCAAATTGGATTTTCCGTAAGATCCATGTCATCGAGCGGGAAGCCATCAGTGGCGGCAACCATTTATTAATCAGAAATGCGGGAAGATACTTCACCACGTAGAAAATGAATTTATGTTGCAGCAGTTTATACATGCCATACTGACTGACGGCATGGTTGCTTTCAACATAGGCAAGCCGGGCGACCGCAACATTTTTATACATTTGAGCAAGCATGGTCTGCGCCCATTCATGGTTAATGAGAAGGGCGCCTTCAACGATCGTCTTTGATGCAAAATCAAGAGCGGTTTCATAGGCCCCGCGCGCCACGCCGGCCCCGAACGCGCCGACGCCGGCACGTGAAGCGGCCAGAACATAATCCAATATCTGACCGGTGGTAGCAGTAGCTGTCCGTTTTAATTTGCGGGACTGTTCCGGATCGATACAGACCTGTGATTGCGGCACAAAACAATCGTTGAAAACGAGTTCACTGGCCGGGCACCCTTTCTGTCCCATCTTTCGTTCAATTCGTCCAAATAAAAATCCGGGCATGCCGGTCTTTACCGCCAACAGCACCAGATTCTCCGACGGCCGTGCAAGATCCGAGAATGAAATGAGTACGTGCCAGGTTGAAAGATGGCCATTGGATATGAATATCTTACTGCCGTTGACCACATAACCGCCGTCGGCTTTAGCGGCGCGGCAAGTCATGCGTCCCTTGTCCATCAGCGCGGTATCTTCGGCATCCGATCCGGCATCCGGTTCGGTTAAAGCAAATGAAATCAAACAGGGAGAGCCTTTTTTTTCGCCTTCGATCACCTCATTGAACACGGTTTGAGCGATTCTGGAATTCCAGGAGGCGATGAGCATGCCGACTCCAAGATAATGGACGCCGATCAAGTTCGCCATGGCAACGCATTCGGATGCGATTTCCTCGATAAAATATGAAAATGAAGGAAGATTGAATCCATACCCGCCAAAGATTCGCGGTATCCATTTGGTGAAAAAACCCCATTCATTAGCCGTTTTAATAAAATCGTGGGCCAAAAAATCCGGATTTTCCTGAACCTGACGATCAAGCGTGGTTCTGTAAGGTCTCACGACCTCATCGTTGAACCGTCTGGCAAGCGCAATCACGGTCTTGGTCTCGTCGAGAACTCCCCCGGCCTGTTTTACCGTCGCATTGAGGCCGCACATGATGTCATCAAATTTGGGCGTGCGTTCGAGATAACGCTTTCGATCGTTTTTGGATAACATTGGACCTCCTGTTTGTTTCTCAGCAAATTATTTTTTAACAAACAGATATTGATTTTTCATTTGTTTAAGAGGGTTGAGAACAGCTCACGGATCACCTTCTTTACTGAGCCGACTGCCCATGATGCCGAAGTTCCAACTGGCGAATCACTTCCTGCCGGGTCATTGTTCTACGTGGCAGGAAATGCGCCAATAGTTCTTCAATGTCTGCGCATGACAACAAGGGGTATGTCTCGGCATGGCGGATCCGTTCCGACAGCATAAACCGCATGGCCATCATCACCAGCGCCATATGATGGTGCCAGGCGCTCCATTTCCGAACCTGGTAATCGGCCATGCCGCACTCGCTTTTGGCATCCTCAAAACTGCGTTCAACCCAATACCGCTGCCGCTGCATCCAGGCAAGTTCCTTAAGATCGGCGTCAATGCAGTTGGATATCGAAATCTTGGTATCCGAATGGCGGCCCACGGTCTGCGTCACCACCAGCAACCAGTTATCGACGCGATCGGTTTTGCCATCCCATACATAAACCGGCCGGCAAAA
>CAYZXZ010000198.1:0-4357 GCA_964481615.1 uncultured Desulfobacteraceae bacterium
CCTGCATGGTGGCATGTTATTCGGAAAACAACGTGCCGTTTAAAAAGGACGAAAGCAACAAACTCGACAGCATCAACTGGATACAGATATTCAAGGTGTCCAATCGGAAACCCTGGCCGGATACCGAGGTCTGCTATCTGCCCATGCCCTGCATGCACTGCGGCGGCATCGGCGACCACGGGCATTCGCCGTGCGTGTCGGTCTGTCCGGCCACGGCCACGGACTATGACTACGGCACCGGCATCGTCAGCCAGATCTACACCCGGTGTTTCGGCTGCCGTTACTGCATGGCGGCCTGCCCGTATCATGCCCGGAAATTCAACTGGTGGGACCCGGTCTGGCCCGGCGACATGGAACAGTACTTAAATCCGAATGTATCTGCCCGGATGCGGGGCGTGGTGGAAAAATGCTCATTCTGTTTCCACCGTTACCAGCTGGCCAGAAACAAGGCTTATCATGAAGGCCGCCATCAGGAACCCATGGAAGAAAACGAATACCAGCCGGCCTGCGTGGAAGCATGCCCCGCCAGCGCCATGACCTTCGGAGACTTGAACAATCCCGCGCATGCGGTTTACAAGCTTAAAAAAAGCCCGCATGCCTTCCGGCTTCTGGAAAGACTTCAGACCAATCCAAAGGTTTATTACCTGTCTGGCCGGGAATGGGTCAGACGCGCGGGCGACAATTACCTGGCCCACGAGGAAACGGGCGGCATCAAACGCGCGACCGCAAATCATCATTAATCGCAATGTGTAAGGAGCACGTCCAATGAAGGCAACTGCAGCACCATTGATCCCACCGGGTGTGAAACGCTGCCCGACATGGCAATTTGCCCTGTGGCTCGGCCTGGCGGCCGCTGTCCTGGCTTGGGGTATTTATGCCATGATTCTGGTCTGGTGGAAGGGACTCAACCAGACCAACATGAACGATGCATACGGATTTGCCCTCTGGATCTGGGCGGACCTGGCCGTCATCGCCCTTGGCGGCGGGGCCTTTTTCACCGGATTTCTAACCTATATTACCGGCAAAGATAAACTCAAGGCCATCATTAATTTCGCGGTGATCATCGGGTTCATCTGTTACAGCTCGGCCCTGCTGATCCTGGCCATCGACATCGGGCAGCCATTGCGCGGGTGGTTCATCTTCTGGCATGCCAATGTCCATTCCATGCTCACGGAAGTGGCCTTTTGCCTGACCTGCTATTTTGCGGTCCTGACCATTGAGTTCATACCCCTGATCCTTGAAAACCCGAAACTCAACGCCAAACCCTTCCTTCATCACCTCAGCCACAATATGCACGAGATCATGGCGATTTTTGCCGCCACCGGCGTGTTTCTTTCGTTTTTCCATCAGGGTTCGCTTGGCGGGGTGTCGGGTGTTCTGTTCGGGCGGCCCTTTGCGTTCAGGGAAGGAATTTTCATCTGGCCGTGGACCTTTTTTCTCTACACGTGGTCGGCGGCCGCCTGCGGGCCCTGCTTTACCATACTGGTAACCTGGCTCACGGAAAAAATCACCCGCAAAAAACTGGTCAAGCAGGATGTGATTCAACTTCTGGCCAAAATCGCAGGCTGGATGATGTTGACCTACATCATCGCAAAAACCGCCGATACTCTTTACTGGGCGCTGGTCACGGCTCCAAGCAAGGGGTTTACCCTGATGGATTTCTACTCCAATAATCCGCTTTACGGCATCTGGATCCTGATTGCTGAAATCGTCGTCTGCGGATACCTTCCGGCCCTGATCCTGGTTTCAAAACGCGGACGGGAAAACGCTTTTCTGCTGATGCTGGCCATGGTGCTCGCGGTCATCGGCGTCAGCATCAACCGGTGGGTCATGGTGCTCCAGGTCATGGCCGCTCCGCTGTTTGCCTTCAAGGAATGGGTCATGTATACCCCGAGCTGGCAGGAAGTGGCCACCACCATCCTGCCCTTCGCCTACGGCATTATCGTCATCTCACTGGCATACCGGTATCTGCCGGTATTCCCGCATGAAAAGGAACTCAACCCGGCCGGCGGATCGGGCCGGTAGCGGGAAGGAGGCTGTATTATGTTTCCGTTTGTTTTCGAATGGACATGGGGTATCGACCGCCTGGTCTTCATGGGCGGTCTCTGGTACGCCCTGTCGATCATCGGCCTAGGGGTGGGATACTGCATCGTAAAATCGGTTATCGACACCATGCAGGAGAAGGAAACCGGCAACAACGGGCATCACTGAAACCGCCGGGCAACGTCCCCAACAACAAGGTATGAACCGCGCAGCGTTGCCACACCCCGAGGTGAGGCAACGCTTTGTTTTTTTTAGGATATATCATGGACGACATCGTCATCACCGGCGGACGGCCCCTGGCAGGCGAGGCCGTCATCAGCGGCGCCAAGAACGCTGCCCTGCCCATCCTGGCCGCCACCATTCTGACCGGCGGCCGATTCCAATTCGACAATGTGCCGGTGCTGCGCGATATCGCCAGCATCCTGAACCTGCTGGCCCTCATGGGAGCAGATGTCCGCCGGGAGGGGCACACGGTGTTTGTCGACACCGGCAACCTCTGCCAGTATGAAGCGCCCTATGAGGAAGTCCGGAAAATGCGCGCATCCATACTGGTGCTGGGGCCGTTGCTGGCTCGGATGAAGCGCGCCCGGGTATCCCTGCCGGGCGGATGCGCCATCGGCGCGCGGCCAATTGATCTGCACCTCAAGGGACTGGCGGTTCTCGGCGCGGATATTTCCCTTACGCACGGTTATGTGGAAGCCTCTGCCGAGCGGCTCAGGGGCGGCGAAATCTACTTCGACATTCCCACGGTCACGGGAACGGAAAACCTCATGATGGCCGCGACCCTTGCCGACGGGATCACCATATTGCGCAACGCGGCCCGGGAACCGGAAATATCGGCCCTGGCCGACGTACTCATTCGGATGGGCGCGGATATCGAAGGAGCCGGAAGCGCCATGATCACCATCCGGGGGGTACGGGAACTCAGACCCGTCACCGCAGCCATTATTCCGGACCGGATTGAAGCCGGCACCTTTATGGTAGCCGCAGCACTGACCCGGGGAGATATCCATATCAAGCGCTGCGAGCCGTCCCATCTCAAGGCTCTCATGCACAAGCTCGAACAAGCCGGCACGAAAATCGATGTATCAGGCACCAGCGTCCGGGTGCGGGGCGGCGGAGTGATTCTGAGCCAGGACGTCAAGACCATGCCCTACCCGGGATTCCCCACGGACATGCAGGCCCAGTTCATGGTGCTCATGGCTGTTGCAAGCGGATTTTCCGTGATTTCCGAATCCATTTTTGAAAACCGGTTCATCCATGTCAGCGAACTGAGACGCATGGGCGCGGACATCAGCATTTCCGGCAGCCATGCCATGATCAAGGGCGTGCCTTTGCTTTCCGGCGCGCCGGTCATGGCTACGGACCTGCGGGCCAGCGCGTCCCTGGTGCTGGCTGGTTTGGTGGCCTGCGGCATCACCCGCATCAGCCGGATCTATCACCTGGACCGCGGGTACGAGGCCCTGGAAAAAAAAATCGCCCGACTCGGGGCCGACATCGCCCGGGTTCCGACGGAAAAACCCGCATAAACCTTGCTTACGGGAGTCGGGATGCGCGCACCGCCCAACGCCATGCCCGTCGAAGACAAACCGGTCTATTTCCGGCCGATCATCCCCCTGCTGTTCTCCCTTATGTCCGGTATCATAGCGGCCCGATACGGACCGTCTCTGCTGGTCTGGCTCGCCGGACCGGCCGGCGTCACGGCTCTGTGCGCGACATTTCGTTCATTCATCCGGAACAGACCCGCAAAGATCGCCCCTCTTCTCCTGTACGCATGCCTCGGATACCTTTTATTGGCGACGTGGACCGTGGAAAAACGATTTTCCGATCACGTATCGCAATATATCGACGACCGGCAATACCACATCTCCGGCACCGTCTTTGAAACACAGGTCGTCTCGCGGTTCCGGCAGACCTGTATTCTTGACGATCTTCAAATTACCCCGGCCAGGCGTGATCCGTATCTGCCGGTGCGGGGCAGAATCCGGGTCAGCATTTACGGATCGGAATCCGTGATGCAAGCCGGCGACCGGGTCGCGTTCTTTGCCGATATCCGTCCGTTTACCAACTTCAAGAATCCCGGCGCGTTCGATTATCGGGAACACATGCAGTTCCGGCACATCTGGGGCACGACCTATACCGACACCCATAAGCTCCGCGTGGAGCACGGCTGGGACCAGGAAGGACCGGCATGGCGGATGCAAGCGGTCCGGGACAGCCTGTCCGGGCTCATCCATCAGGCGACCGATACCGATGCCAGGGCCGTTCTCCTGGCCCTACTCCTGGGCGAGCAGCGACATATCCCGGACGGACT
>CAYZXZ010000199.1:0-4338 GCA_964481615.1 uncultured Desulfobacteraceae bacterium
CCGGCCGTTGAGGTCTCCCATGATATCAGCCATGAAATCATCGGGCGTGATCACTTCGATTTCCATTATAGGTTCCAACAGTATCGGAGCAGCCTGCTCAACGGCTTTTTTAAATGCGAGGGAGCCGGCGATTTTAAACGCCATTTCCGAAGAGTCCACCGCATGATAGGAACCGTCATCCAGTGTGGCCCGAAAATCGATACAGGGAAAACCAGCGAGCACTCCCCGGACGCATGAATCAATGATGCCCTTTTCAACAGCCGGGATATAGGTCCGCGGAATGGAACCGCCCACAACCTTGTCCACAAATTCGAATCCGGAACCCCGGGGCAAGGGCTCGAACTGGACCCAGCAGTCACCGAACTGGCCATGACCGCCGGTCTGCTTTTTGTGTCGGCCCTGAACCCGGACCGTTTTCTTGATGGTTTCCTTGTAGGGAATCTTTGGAAGGGTCAAGGTCGCTTCCACATTGTATTTGCGTTTGAGTTTCTCCAGGGTGATTTCAATATGGATCTGTCCCGTTCCCGTGATGATGGTTTCACGGGTTTCGTCATTGCGTTCCAGCCGGATGGCCGGATCTTCTTCCATGAGCTTGGTCAGAGAAGAGAAGATTTTATCTTCATCGCCCTGGCTCTTGGGCACAATGGCATAAGATACGGCGCCGTCCATGGGCTGGGCCGCCGTATATAGGATCTTGTTGTCCGGATCACACAGCGTGTCGCCTGTCTTGGTTTCCTTGAGCTTGGCAACGGCCACGATATCGCCGGGACCGGCGCCGTTGACGGTTTTCTGCTCTTTACCGGCCAGTTGAAGCAGCTGGGAGTAGCGCTCTTTAAGATCCTTGGTGGCGTTGTAAAAATTGCCGTCGCCGCTCAGTTTTCCGGAGATGACTTTGAAAATGGTCAACCGGCCCGCATACGGGTCGGCAATGGTTTTAAACACCAGGGCGGAAAAGGGCGCGCTTTCATTATAAGCGCGTTGAGCTTCGGTTTCCGTTCCGGGAGTGACTCCGGTTTTCGACGGCATGTCCGCCGGGGAAGGCAGAATGTCCACCATGTAATTGCAAAGCAGGTCGATGCCGATATTGTTGACGGCGGACCCGCAGAAAACGGGAACAAAGGTCCGGTTGAGGGTTCCCTTTCGCAGAGCGGATTTCAGCTCGTCGTCGGTCAGGGTTTCACCCTCGAGATATTTTTCAATCAACTTGTCATCGGCTTCCGCTATATTTTCAATAAGTTGTTCACGGGCTTCCGCCACGGCATCTTTCATATCGGCAGGAATATCGCAGGCGGCGGCCTTGCCGCCGGAATAGGTATAGGCCTTTTGCTGAATCAGGTCCACGATCCCTTTGAAATCGGCTTCTTTGCCGATGGGGAACTGCATCACGATGGGCTTTGGTTCAAAAATAGCCGAGGCTTCCTGAAATGCCTTCATAAAATCCGCGCGCTCCCTGTCGACCTTGTTGACGAAAATAATGCGCGGGAGTTCAAATTCATCGGCAAACGCCCAGGCCTGCTCGGACTGGACCTTTACGCCGTCGATGGCGTCGATGACGACCGCCACGCCGTCGGCGGCCTGCATGCAGAGTCGCGTATCCGAGAAAAAGTTCTGATCTCCAGGAGTATCGATTAAGGTGATGGTATGTTTTTTCCAGGCGACCGGGTGGAATGCCGTGGATATGCTCGATCCCCGTTTTAATTCCTCGGGCTCGAAATCCATGACCGTATTTCCGGCGCCCACGCTCCCGAAACGATTGGTCGCCCCCGCATTAAAAAGCATTGCCTCTGCCAAAGACGTCTTGCCGGCTCCACCGTGCCCGATGAGGGCCACGTTTCTGATTTTATCAATCATTTCAGTCATCCAGCTCCTTTCTGATAGATTAGACCTGTGCGTCAAAACGATAATTTATAATTTTTATCTGTTTACGCGAAAAAAATCAATATCAAAACCCGTATTTTATAAATATTGATACTTTCGTAAATCGCTTTTTACGATGCAGTCAATACGTCAATAAACCGATAAATCGGCATCGGATGAACGCGAAGCATACATTAGAAACTCCCGGTTTCCTTTGGGACCGGTGATCGGGGATGGCAAGACCCCCTTATTTTTGATACCGAGGGTTTCCAGAAAACCGGACAGGCCACCGATCACCTCCTGATGCAGCGACGGATCACGGACCACGCCCCCTTTGCCCACCTTGCCTTTGCCCACCTCGAACTGAGGTTTGATCAGGGATAGGATTTCCCCTTCGGGTTTAAGGAACCCGATGACCGCGGGGATGACGATTTTCAGTGATATAAATGATACATCAATGGTGATCAGGTCAAATAACTCCGGAAAGAGATCTGCTGACGCATGGCGGATATTGGTCCGTTCAATGGCGATCACGCGGGCGTCGTTTCGGAGTTTCCAGTCGAGCTGGCCGTATCCGACGTCAACGGCATAGACCCGGGCCGCACCGTGCTGAAGGAGACAGTCCGTGAATCCGCCGGTGGAGGCGCCCACATCCAGGCAGACATTCCCGCTCACATCAATGCCGAAAATATCAAGGGCGTGAGCGAGTTTGAGCCCCCCGCGACTGGCATAAGCCGGTTCCGGCTCACGGTTGACGATGACGGCATCGGTATCTACCTGCATGCCGGGTTTGTCGGCCCGCTGATCATTGACTAAGATCTTTCCCGCCATGATCAGGGCCTGGGCGGCCTGCCGACCGTTGGCAAGACCTTTTTCACATACCAGAATATCAAGTCGTTTTTTTTCTTTTGCCGTCATACGGGAAAAGGGCGGGTTTGGCCTGAAAGCATGGCCCAGGCCGCGTGAACGATGCCGGCGGCGTCGATATCGTACTTGGCGCGCAGCAGGTGCTGAGGCCCGTGTTCCACAAATACATCAGGGATGCCGAGACGTGTCACATGCATTGCATTACCGGTAAAACCCGCATCATTGAGCAGTTCGAGCACGGCGGATCCAAATCCGCCGTGGCGCATATTCTCCTCCACGGTGATGATCCTGGGAATCCGGGTCGCGTGCTCTATGATGAGTTCGGCGTCTAATGGTTTGACGAACCGGCTGTTGATGACCGTTGCATGGATCTGGTGTTGTTCGCGCAGCTCCTGCCGGGCCTTGACGGCTTCGGCTACGGTATTGCCGATTCCTAAAATCAGGATGTCATCGCCTTCGGTCAGGACTTCGGCCTTTCCAATGGGTATGGGCGTGATCTCCGGATCCAGGGCTACGCCCATGCCCTTTCCCCTGGGATAACGGAAGGCAATGGGCCCGGGATGGTCAATGGCCGTGAGAATCATCCGGCGCAGCTCGTTTTCATCCATCGGCGCCATTACCACCATGTTCGGCAGGGACCTCAGATAACTAAGATCAAACAATCCATGATGGGTGTAACCGTCTTCACCAACGATGCCTCCACGGTCCACGGCAAAAGCCACGGGAAGTGATTCAATGCAGACATCATGGAGGATCTGATCGTATGCCCGCTGCAGGAACGTGGAATAAATGGCGACCACCGGCTTAAACCCCTCGGTGGCAAGACCCGCAGAAAAGGTGATGCCGTGCTGTTCGGCAATGCCCACATCAAAAAACCGGTCCGGAAATATTTCGGCGAATTTGGAAAGGCCGGTGCCTTCCGGCATGGCCGCGGTCACTGCAATGATTCTTTTATCCTTTTGGGCCAGGGCGACCATAGTATCCCCGAAAACTTCGGTGTAAGAGGGAAGGGCGCCGGCCGGCGTCTTGACGCCGCCGGTTTCGATTTCAAACTTGCCGACGCCGTGAAAATAGACCGGATTTTTTTCAGCCGGCTCATAGCCCTTGCCTTTCTGGGTGGTGACATGCAGGAGCACCGGCTCATGAAGACTCTTGATGTTTGTAAGAATATCGATCAGATGATTGAGCCGGTGGCCCTTGATGGGGCCGAAATAATCAAAGTTGAAGGACTCAAAGAGCATGCCGGGTGTGACCAGAGTTTTGAAGGATTCTTCGGCCCGCTTTGCGAAATGATAGGCATCCTGGCCGATGCGGGGAACCGACCGGATCAGTTCGCCGAGATCCTTTCGCAAGCTCTGAAGATAGGTTGCGGAAAACGCCCGACTCAACAGGGAGGAGAGGGCGCCCACATTGGGAGCAATGGAAAGTTCGTTATCATTTAATATAACGATGAGATCGTCATGAACGTCGCCGGCCTGGTTGAGTCCTTCAAATGCAAGCCCGGCAGTCATGGAACCGTCGCCGATCACGGCGATGACCTTGGTGGGCTCTTTTTTAAGCCGTTTGCCGCAGGCAATGCCCAGGCCCGCCGATATGGATGTGCTGCTGTGGCCG
>CAYZXZ010000200.1:0-4318 GCA_964481615.1 uncultured Desulfobacteraceae bacterium
CGATCCCAGAGTTGCCCCCGTGATCCGCGTATACACCGGACCGGAAGGCAGGAGTCTGCTGCGAAACAGATGCACGGCATCAGCTGTAAACGGATCCGTTGACAGTTTCCCGAATTTTTCCATCACTTCAATAAACCGGTTCGGATCAGGCTTTCCCTTGACCCGTCCCAAGGTCAGGTGCCCGGTAAATCGTCGTTTTTCCGACGCAACGCCCAACCGTTCATGTAGTCGTGTATCCAGATCCCGCTGGAGGGCCTCCAGCACATCCGTCTGACCAGCAATGCCCGTCCAGAGGACATTAGGTCGCCGGATGCCCGGGAAAACACCTATGCTACTGGCAGAAAGCGTGATGGGCGGATATCTGCTCGCCGTTTCCGCGATGGTGTCGCCGGCTGCGGATACCTCACTTTCGGAAATATCACCCAGAAATTTTAAGGTCAGGTGGATATTTTCCGGCCGGGTCCATTTCATGGGCAATCCGTCGATTTTAAGCTGATCCTGAAGTTCCTCAAGAACGGCGATGATGTTTTCCGGAAGGGCGATGGCGATAAACGCCCGGACCGATGCCTCCAAATGATTGCCGACGCCGTCGGTTTTCATGGGATGAACCGGATTTCTGCTGCCCATGATCCATCAACCCGCTGGTACCGTTGCTAACGCAGCCGCCGCCAACAACCCGATGCGCAGGATCAGATTACTCATGATGCCGGCCGCAACATCGTCAATCACCACGCCGAACCCCCCGGAATAACGTTTTTCCAGGTACCTGATGGGAAAAGGCTTTACAATATCAAAAAACCGGAACAGAACAAAACCCGCAAGTCCGGTGGTCCATGAAAAGGGAACCGCAAAAAACGTTACAGCCATCCCCACGATTTCATCAATAACGATGCATCCCGGATCTTTGTCCACCAATGCCTTTTCCGCTTCGCCGGCGACCCATGAGGCAAACGCGATAAACCCCACCAAGGTGAAAAAGACCACCGGCAATGGAAACAACGACATGACGTAATAGACCGGCAGGCCCAGCAGCGAGCCGAACGTACCCGGCGCAAAAGGAACGCGCGTGGCAAAACCGACGGTGGCGATTCCTGTTACAACCCTGGATCGGATGTTCATGGCCTGCTTTTTATCTTTTACGCAACCGGACTGTCAAGGGTTTGTTCGTGCGCGTGTTTGTTCGCGCGCGCCGCGCAAGGATCAGTCAGCCGCCGCATCGGCATGGCCGGTGATCCGTTCATAGATGATCCGGATGGGCAACTGCTCCCGCAGGGCGATTTGTCTGCAGGATTCATACTCGGGCACGATCCGCGTCGTGCCGTCGGGCATATGGATTTTCTTTGCGGCCACGCGACCGAATGCGCTATCGATCTCGACGGATTCCCGGGCCAGCACCTGCCGCTCCACCGGATAATACCGCACCCCCAGGGTGGTGGTCTCGGCCAGGATCATGGCGATCACCGCATCCCGCTGATGCAGGTGACACAATACCTGGAGCAGGGTTCCGGGCCGGTTCTTCTTCATGTAGACCGGCACCAGACAGACATCCAGAACGCCGATACCAAAAAGCCGTTCCATGACATATCCGAAAATTTCCGGGTTCATGTCGTCGATGCCGGTTTCCACAATGACCACTGTCCATCCGGGGTGCTCCGTCTCCCCGGAAATCACCCGCAGCAGGTTGGGAATGTTTTCGAAATCCCTTGCCCCGGCCCCGTAACTGATGCGATCCATGGTCATGTCCGGCAGGGGGCCGAAGCTGTCGGCCAGCACGGTGATGATGGCCGCGCCCGTTGGCGTGACCAGTTCAAAAGGGATATCCGTTCCCCGCACCGGCACTCCTTTGAGAATCTCGGCTGTAGCCGGCGCGGGCACCGGAAGAGTACCGTGTTCGCAGGTCACAAAACCGTTGCCAAGAGGAAGGCGGGATGCCCGCACATGCTCGAACCCGAGATAATCCATGCAAAGGGCCGCGCCCACAATATCGACCAGGGCGTCCACCCCGCCGAGTTCGTGAAAGTGGACGTCATCGATATCGCACTGATGAATATGGGATTCGGCAACTGCGATCTTCTCAAAAATTGCAAGACTCCGTCCCATGACCTTTTCCGGCAGGCCGGATCCTATGATCAAGTCCCGGATGGCGACATAATTGCGCGGACTGGTCCGGCTGATATCCACATGCACCCGCGCGGCTCTGATGCCTTTTCGGGGTTCCATTGTGACGCGGATTTCAGCCTCATCCGTGACGTGGGTCCGGATCATGTTTTTCAGCCAGTCGGCTTCGACACCGTGGTCGATTAGGGCGGCCAGGACCATATCGCCGCTGATGCCGGAAAAACAGTCGAAATAAGCGATCTTCATCGATCCCGTCCGTTTGCGTGAACCGCGATAATCTCCAGCAGAAGTGCGACCGTTTCGGCCATGTCGTCCACCCGGATGGATTCGCGCACCGTGTGGATATCCTTCATGCCCGTTCCGATGACGGCGGTCATGATGCCCCGGCTGAAAAAGATGTTGGCGTCGGATCCGCCCCCGGTCATCTTCGGCGTCAGGTCCCGGCCCAGGTTGGCCGCGGCCCTTCTGGCCGTAATCATCACCGGATGGATTTCGGGGATATGGGTTTTCGGAAATTCATGCTCCAGGTCCACATCGATGCATGGAATCGCATCTTCATGATGAATACGGCGGTATTCGGCTACAATTTCTTCAAAGGCGACTATTATTCCACGGGTGACGGCTTCGAGTTTATTTTCATCATGACTCCTGGCCTCGCCCTTGAGCCGGACCAGGTTGGGCACGATATTGGTGGCGCCTTTGGCTTCCATCTCGCCGATATTGCAGGTGGTCTCCTCATCGATGCGCCCCAGCCGGAGTCCGGCCACGGCCTTGCCCGCCAGCCAGATGGCGCTGATCCCCTTTTCCGGGTCGGCCCCGGCATGGGCGTCCCGGCCGTGCACCCGGATCTCGAACCGGTTGGCCGCCGGTGCCCGGGTGACGATACTTTTCGTGTCTGCCGTATCAAGGACATATCCAAACTTTGCGTCGATCATCCGGAAATCAAGATTTTTAGCACCCAGCAGGCCGATCTCCTCGCAGATGGTAAAGACCAGGTCCATGGGCCCGTGAGGAAGATTCTGCTCATGGATGACCCGCAGCGCCTCTATGATAATAGCGATGGCGCTTTTGTCGTCGGCCCCGAGGACGGTGTCGCCGCTGCTGGTGAAAACGCCGTCGACATAACGGGGCACCACGCCGATGCCGGGTTCCACCGTATCCATATGGGCGTTTAGCATCATGGGCGCGACATCACGGTTCCCTTTGATTTTTAAAACCAGGTTGCCGGTGTCGCTGCCGGTGGGTTCGCCGGCCCCGTCGATAAAGGTCTTATCAATCATGGGCGGCATCATAGAAAGAATTGCCCGGCAGATCCGGCCTTCATGCCGTGAGACCGAATCGATGGACGCCAGGGCCTGGAATGTTTCCGCCAACCGGGCCGCGTCAACGGGATATTTGATCATGGATTTGCTGTTCATTTGCTATTTGTGGAAGGACAAATTTCTTGACAACTTTTCCGGGTTGATATTAGGTGATGGGCAATCTTTGCGGCATGTCAAACGGAAGTGCGCAGCTCACTGGTGGGGCTCCCGGACTTCAAATCCGGTGTGGGGCGTTAATACCGTCCCGGGTGGGTTCGATTCCCATGCACTTCCGCCATATTTCAGATAGTTACATATCATTTTTTGTCCCCCGTTTATCCCCCAAGTTGTATTGGGGGATACCATTTTCTTTTACCAAGCACAACATCAATCCTTGGATTTATAATAAATCTCTACCTCTTCCCCTTATTAATCCGATCTCGCAGGCTGCCTGAGCATTTAAACGTCAGCACATTCCGCGCATCCAGCATCATATCATCGCCGGTTGAGGGATTTCTGCCTTTGCGCTGACCCTTATCCCTACAACGTTACTTAATAATCTTTGGCAACCATATCCCGCAACCGTTTTTTACGGTGGGACAAGTACGCCCGATGATTGCGATGCTGTATCCATAAAACCTGATCACTCTTAAAAGGCAAATTAATTGAATCAGATCAGTCGGTAAATTTTTAGATTCCGTTGACAAGCGGAGCGGATTGTCAGAATAAATGAGCCTCTATGATGGAGGCTTTTTTATACACGAGAACCCGCAAGAGATTCTCAAGGACACGCCAATGGTAATCTTTTTTTCTGCCATGCTCAATGAAATTTATCGTCTGGGCCGTAAATAGTGTTTGAACGGAAAAAATTATAATCAATAATAACTGATTGTTATAAA
>CAYZXZ010000201.1:0-4317 GCA_964481615.1 uncultured Desulfobacteraceae bacterium
TTTCGATGAACGGTCAATGGGTCTTTCAACCAGCACAACGTGCTTTTTGTAACCGCCTCGCGGCCAGGGTGCCTTGCCGTAGCGCGTCCGGTTGACCGACACATCGGTTACCGCTCAGACAACAAAATATCACGGTCACGGGAAAAGTAGATTTTAAGCTGGTTTTCGGATGTTTTACGAATCCGTCTCAAAAGCCCGTGCATGGGTCTTGAGGGCGCAGAAATCGCCGCACATGGTGCATACATCCGGCTTGTCGTCTCCGCTGCGGCCCTTTACCATCCTTGCCTTTTCCGGATCCACGGACATGGCGAACATGGTTTCCCAGTCAAATGCGGCCCGAGCCGTTGACATGGTCCGGTCGCGATCCAATGCCGATGCGATCCCTTTTTCAATGTCGCCGATATGAGCCGCGATTTTAGAAGCGATCACGCCGTCATGAACATCCGCCACCGTTGGGAGTCCCAGGTGCTCGGCAGGGGTGACGTAACAGAGAAAATCCGCGCCCGCGACCGCGGCAATGGCGCCGCCGATGGCGCCGGCGATATGATCATACCCGGCCGCGATGTCAGTGGGCAGGGGACCGAGAACGTAATACGGAGCCCCGCCGCAGATCCGTTTCTGCAGGGTCATGTCCGCGGCAATGCGGCTTAAAGGCACATGGCCCGGTCCCTCGATCATGACCTGGACTCCGGCGGCCCTGGCCCGCTGGGACAGTTCGCCCAGGGTGATCATTTCCATCATCTGGGCACGGTCATGGGCATCGAAAATCGTGCCGGGCCGAAGCCCGTCGCCAAGAGACAGGGTCACGTCATATGCCCTGGCGATTTCCAGAAGACGGTCATACCGTTCATACAAAGGATTTTCCGCCTTATTGCGCACGATCCACTCGGCCAGTAGGCTCCCGCCTCTGGAAACCATGCCCATAAGCCGATGACATTCCTTTAAAACGGCCACGGAAGCCCGGGTAATACCGCAGTGAACGGTGATAAAATCCACGCCGATCTTTGCCTGATGTTCGATCTCGTCGAATATTTCGTCTTCGGTCACATCAGCGCACTGCCGGCCTTCGGCCAGAACCCGGCTGACGGCCTTATAGATGGGAACCGTTCCGACCATGACCGGGGAACGGCCGATGACGGCCTTCATGATCCCGTCGAGATCACCGCCCGTGGACAGGTCCATGACCGCGTCCGCGCCTGCCGCCACGGAAGCGTCCAGCTTGACCAGTTCTTCATTAACATCAGCATGACTTGGCGATGTGCCGATATTGGCGTTGACCTTGGTCAGAAGTCCCCTGCCGATTCCCCTGGCATCAAAGGACCGGTTGATGTTTTTGGGAATGACGATTTCGCCCGAAGCCACACCGGCACGCATGGCTTCGGGTTCAATCCCCTCGTGAGCCGCGGCCCGGCTCATGGCTTCGGTAATCCGGTTGTTTCTGGCATCTTCCAGCTGCGTCATAACTTATTTCAGGGTTCAGGGCCGCGCTTTTGACGGCTATTTCTTTTTAAAAAATTTTATACGGTATCGATCTATAACTATAAAAACTGTAGTCCGTCATCAACGCAAGCCTGAACCCATTCCTCCTATAAACGTTTTATTAATTCATCAGCGACTTTTTGCCCGGAGAGGAGCATTCCGCCGAAAATGGGCCCCATTCGCGGGCCGCCGAACACGGCGTTTGCCGCCATTCCCGCCACGTAAAGACCGGGAAAAATTTCCCGGGTATTTTCCAGGGTCAGAACTTCTGCCCGCTCGGCCCACATAGATTTTTCGCCTTCTATCCTTCCCGAGGGCGTCATCAAATCGCCCGGGACCTTCCGAGCGGTAACCTTGACCACCTCTGTGTCATGACCGGTGGCGTCCACCACGAACCGCGACCGGACCGTCAGCGGATCAACATGCAGGCCCGCCATTTCCACCGGCGACCAGTTGATCACCAGGCCCTGGACCCCCTCGGGCCGCATCATGACATCTTCCACGCTCACGCAGTTAAACACCGTCAGGCCGGCCCGGATCGCCTCCGCCGTCAAGGAAGTGATCGCCTCAAGAGAATCGGCCGTGTAATAACCCTCCTGATACTGAACCGTCCGCACGCCGAACATTTCAAGGAGTTGCAACGCCTCTTTTTGCACCACGATTTCATTAAAAAGCATACCGCCGCCCCACATGCCGCCGCCGATGCTCAATTTTCGTTCGAACAATACCACTTTCCTGCCGGCTTTGGCAAGAAAGTAACCCGCAACCAGGCCGGAAGGTCCGCCGCCAACGATGGCCACGTCGGTTTCCAGGTTGTCCGTCAGCTTTTGGTAATACCGATCCACGATCGCCCGTGTAATGATGACTTCATCCAATGCCATGATTCTTCTCCTTTTATGGGTTTAATGATAGGCCCGGGATGAAAATCCGCGCGGCCCGCCGGAAATAATAAAAATCGTTTCCTCTGGAATAAAAACAAAAAAGCCGTTCCCCTGCAAAAGAGAAACGGCGTCTACGGATATCGCTTCCGGCGGCGGCATCATTTCCCTTCGCAGGCATGACCCTGATCAGGTTCCAAGGGTTACCCGGTCATCCGGATTCTCAGTCGCTTTGCGACACCCCGATGTGCGGGGCCGGATCAATACAGCATGACCCGACCCTTTCTTTATTGATGGCTTCATAAAAAATCTTTTTTCGAAGCCTCCTGTTTCATTATCGGATGCCGAGGGCTTTGGCAACCGGAAAATAAAGCCCTTTTTCGGATTTTCTTTTTCATGATCTTGGGTTACAAATTACCATGAGTTGATGCAGTGAAAGTTGCACAAAAAACACCTTTATCGCGATAC
Source organism: uncultured Desulfobacteraceae bacterium (assembly GCA_964481615.1). GTDB lineage: Bacteria > Desulfobacterota > Desulfobacteria > Desulfobacterales > Desulfosalsimonadaceae > SURF-33. The sequence goes on from CAYZXZ010000201.1 coordinate 2,826, forward strand.
GGTCATGGAATTTCCCTATTGAATCGGACCGAATCGATTTCCGGCAAGGCCGGCCGGTCTAAAAAAATCGCCTGCAAGACCTGGAGAATAGATGATCTCAAAACGAACCGATGACATCTCATCGTTTATCGTCATGGATGTGCTGGAAAAAGCCCATGACATGGAACGCCGCGGGATTGACGTAATCCATCTCGAAGTGGGCGAACCGGATTTCGCCACACCGAAATGCATCACCGAGGCGGCCGTAAAAGCCCTGAGAGACGGTCACACCCACTACACCCACAGCCTCGGCATGATCAAACTGCGGGAAGCCGTATGCGACCACTATCACGCGACATACGGGGTGTCCGTTTCGCCGGACCGGATTGTCATCACCTCGGGAGCGTCTCCAGTCATGCTGCTGGTATTTTCCGCGCTACTGGACCCGGAGGATGAAATCATCATCTCCGATCCAGGCTACGCCTGCTACGGCAATTTCATCCGGTATCTGCAAGGACACCCGGTGACCGTTCCCATATACGAGGCTGACGGATTTCAATACCGGACCGAGGCCATCCGGGAAAAAATATCGCCCCGGACCAAGGGCATTTTCATCAATTCCCCCTCCAACCCCACCGACAACCTGCTTTCCGGGGAAAAGATGACCGAAATCGCCACCCTGCCGCATTTTATCCTGTCGGATGAAATTTATCACTGGCTGGTGTATGAGGGAAAAACCCGTTCGATCCTGGAATTCACGGATCTGGCATTTGTCTTCAACGGGTTTTCCAAACTTTACGCCATGACCGGATTCCGTCTCGGATACGTGATCGCGCCGAAGGAATTCATCCGGCCCATGCAGAAATTTCAGCAGAACTTTTTCATATCCGCCAATGCAACGGCCCAGATGGCCGGGATCGCCGCCCTGCGGCACGCGGGGCCGGACGTAATGAAAATGCGCGACATCTACAACCAACGGCGCGTCTACATGATATCGCGCCTGAAGGAGATAGGGTTTGGCATCACCGTTGCGCCAACAGGTGCGTTCTACGTGTTCGCCAACGCACGGCACCTCCATCCGGATTCCTATCAACTGGCCTTTGACATCCTTGAAAACGCCCATGTGGGCGTAACGCCGGGGATCGATTTCGGCGAAAATGGCGAAGGATATCTGCGTTTTTCCTATGCCAACTCACTGGAGAACATCGAGGAGGGGATGAAGCGGATCGCGGCATACCTGGCCCGGAAGAACCGTGTTTAGCACAAACCATCTGTGCAACGGTAAAATTATCCAGATTGCCTATGAGTGCGGCCCCACCGGTTTTGAATTGGCCCGTGTACTCAAGGAAGCCGGATATAACGTGGTGGTAGCTCCCAAGGGAAAGAGATAAGCAAACAGCCTTGGGGTGATGGTCGCGGAAGTCTTTTGGCCTGTTAAGGGCGGCTCGCAAATGGCGACCAGCAATTCACGGTGACCGTTAAAAACCTTTAAAATCAAGGGCGGCGCCTTTTG
>CAYZXZ010000202.1:0-4292 GCA_964481615.1 uncultured Desulfobacteraceae bacterium
TGCAGGGGCAGGCCTCGGACATCAAAATACAGGCCGAGGAAATCATACGCTTGCGAGGCACGCTCAACAAGATCCTGGCCTTTCACACCGGTCAAAACATAGCCAAGGTGGAAAAAGACACGGACCGGGACCTGTTCATGAGCGGTGAAGAAGCCAGAACATACGGGCTGATCGATCATGTCATCAACAACCGGAATGATCTCGATAAAATCGTAACGGAGGTCTGATATGCCATCCAAGGGGAGCAATGGAACCGACAACCTGTTTTGCTCGTTCTGCGGAAAAAATCAGCAGGAAGTCAAAAAGCTTATCGCCGGACCCGCTGTCTACATATGCGATGAATGCATCCAGCTCTGCAGCGAAATCATTGATGAAGAAAGCGTAAAGGACACCGATATCGGCAGCCGGCTGCTGGCGCCGGCGGAGATCAAGAAAAAACTGGATGATTACGTTATCCAGCAGGATCACGCTAAAAAGGTGCTGTCCGTTGCGGTGCATAATCACTACAAGCGCCTCGACACCACCGTGAGCACCGATGACGTGGAAATCCAGAAAAGCAATATTCTGCTCATCGGTCCCACTGGATCGGGCAAAACCCTTCTGGCCCAGACCCTGGCGCGTTTTCTCAACGTCCCGTTCACCATCGCCGACGCCACCAGCCTGACCGAAGCCGGCTATGTGGGCGAAGACGTTGAAAACATCATCCTGTCGCTGCTTCAGAATGCCGATTACGACGTGGAAAAAGCCCAGCGCGGCATCGTTTATATCGATGAAATCGACAAGATCGCCCTGGCCTCGGATAACCCATCCATCACCCGGGATGTTTCCGGCGAAGGGGTTCAGCAGGCCCTGCTCAAGATCATCGAAGGGACCCAGGCCAGCGTCCCGCCCAAAGGCGGGCGAAAGCATCCCCAGCAGGATTTCGTCAAGGTGGATACCTCCAATATTCTCTTTATCTGCGGGGGCACCTTCACCCGACTGGAACAGATCATCCGGCAACGGATCGGGGCCAAGGTCATGGGGTTCGGCGCAAAACTCATCGGCCAGAACAAACAGGAAATCAGTGAAATACTGCGGATGGTGGAAACCGAAGACCTCATCAAGTTCGGCCTGATCCCGGAATTCGTGGGCCGGCTGCCCGTGGTGGCCACCCTGGAGGAACTGGACGAGACGGCCCTGGTCCGGATTCTGTCCGAGCCGAAAAACGCCATCATCAAGCAGTTCCAGAAACTGTTTGAAATGGAAGGCGTCAACCTGCGGTTCACTGACAGCGCCCTTTCGGCCATCGCCCGGGAAAGCCGGAAGCGGAACGCCGGCGCCCGGGGACTTCGGGCCATCCTTGAAAATTCAATGCTCGACATCATGTACGAAATCCCTTCCATCGGCGGGGTCAAGGAATGCGTGATCGGCGAAGAGGTCATCTTAAACAGCGAGCAACCGATCCTGCTCTTTGAAAAATCGAAAAAACAGGCATGATCCCCTGCCACACCAAAAACACGGGAAGACGGTCCGCCGTCATTCCGATATAATTATAGAATTGTATCAAATATATGGAACAGACACCCATAAAGATTACAGACTGCCTCTCGCCGGCGGACGCAGGCCTGGCCGGCCTGACGTTGCCCCTGTTGCCGCTTCGAGACATCGTAGTCTTTCCGGAAATGATATCCCCGCTGTTCGTGGGGCGCCCGAAATCCATCAACGCCATTTCCGAGGCCATGCATACGGAATTGAAATACCTGTTTCTGTCCACCCAGTCCGACCCCGGCAAGGAAGATCCCAGTGAACGCGACATCCGGCCCATCGGCACCATCGCTAGGGTGCTTCAGATGCTGCGGCTGCCCGACGGCACGGTCAAAACAGTGGTCCAGGGCAAATATCGGGCGAAAATCCGAGAATTTCGCCCCAATGAGAGTTTTTTTGAAGTGACTCTCGATCTCATCTCGGAACCCGGGCTTGACCCGGCCGAAAAAGAGGCCTTTTTCCGCAATATCATCGACGGTTTCAAGCAATACGGGGATATCAATAAAAACATCTCCAAGGAGACCATCAACGGCATCACCGCCATCACCGATCCGGTCAAAATGATCTACACGGTGGCCGGCCATTTTTCCTTCAAGACCCGGGATAACCAGGCCCTGCTGGAAACCCTTTCCACGCGGGAGCGGATGATCCAGCTCATCGATCTGATCAAGCAGGAAACCGTCATTCTCCAGACCGATCTGAAGATCAAGAACCGCATCAAAAAACAGATGGAAAAAAGCCAGAAGAACTATTATCTGAACGAGCAGATCCGGGCCATCAAGAAGGAGATGGGGACTGAAGACGGCGACGGCGACGACATCAAGGAGCTGGAAAAGCGGATCAAACGGAAAAAGATGTCCAAGGAGGCCTCGGGCAAGGCCCGGCATGAGCTTACCAAGCTGAAAATGATGACGCCCATGTCCGCGGAAGCCACGGTGGTGCGCAATTACATCGACTGGCTCATCAGCCTCCCTTGGTATAACCGGAGCAAAGTGTCGTCGGATATCGAAAAGGCCCAGGCGATACTCGATGAGGATCATTACGGGCTGGAAAAGCCCAAGGAACGGATTCTTGAATACCTGGCTGTCCAGTCCCTGGTCAAGAAAGTGCGAGGCCCGATTCTCTGTTTTGTGGGCCCGCCCGGCGTGGGAAAAACCTCTCTGGCCAAATCCGTGGCCCGGGCCACTGGCCGGGAATTCGTCCGGCTCTCTTTGGGCGGGGTGAGGGATGAGGCGGAAATCCGGGGTCATCGCCGAACCTATATCGGCGCCATGCCCGGAAAGATCATCCAGTCCCTGCGCAAAATCAACGTCAACAACCCGGTGTTCTGCCTAGACGAAGTGGACAAGATGAGCATGGACTTCCGGGGGGACCCGTCCGCGGCCCTGCTGGAGGTGCTCGACCCGGAGCAGAATTACGGTTTCAGCGATCATTACCTGGATGTGGAATACGATTTGTCCGACATCTTGTTCATCACCACTGCCAACACCCTGCCGGATATCCCCCTGCCCCTCCAGGACCGGATGGAAATCATCCGCCTGCCGGGATACACGGAAGTGGAAAAATTCAATATCGCCAGGAATTTTCTGATTCCCAAGCAGATCGAAATCAACGGGCTGAAGCCCGATATGATTCGGTTTTCGAATAACGCCATCTGCGCCATCATCCAGGACCATACCCGGGAGGCCGGGGTCCGGAACCTGGAGAGGGAAATCGCTTCGGTCTGCCGCAAGATGGCCAAGGAAGTGCTCCGGCGGCAGAACCTGGAACAGAAGGAGAAACCTGTAACGATTACGGCTACATCCGTCCGGAAATATCTGGGGGTGCCCCAGTACCGGCACGGCCAGATCGAAACCGAAGACCAGGTGGGGATCGTGATCGGCCTTGCCTGGACCCAGTTCGGCGGCGAGTTGCTCTTTGTGGAAAGCGTCATCATGCCTGGCAAAGGGGATTTCAATGTCACCGGCAAGCTCGGGGACGTGATGAAGGAATCAGCCAGGGCCGCCATCAGTTATGTGCGTTCCCGGTCCGACCAGTTTAATATCGACCAGAATTTTTTTGAAAAATTCGACATCCATATCCATGTGCCCGAAGGGGCAACGCCTAAGGACGGGCCGTCGGCCGGCATCGCCATGTGCACCTCCATCATATCGACTTTGACCCGGATGCCGGTCAATCACAACGTGGCCATGACCGGAGAAATCACCCTGAGGGGCCGGATCCTGCCCATCGGCGGACTCAAGGAAAAGATCCTGGCGGCCCATCGCGGCGGCATCAAGCGGGTGCTCATCCCCAAGGAAAACGAAAAAGACCTCAAGGACATCCCGCCGAGCGTGGCCAAGCAGGTCCGGATCTTTCCGGTGGAAAACATGGATGAGGTGGTGGCCCATGCCATCATCCGGCCCGATGGAAAAGCCCTTTACAGCCCGGAATACAAGCACAAGGAAAACCCGCCTCTGGTGCTGGCGAAAATCCAGTCGGGCAATTGATAATTTCTTGCCGTGCGCGGCAAAACCGGATGTTTTTAGCTTGACATCGTCCGGGGCAACTGTTAGTTAGCAGATCTTGCCTGATGACGGGCGGGTAGCTCAGTTGGGAGAGCGGCGGCCTTACAAGCCGTAGGTCACAGGTTCGAGCCCTGTTCCGCCTACCAGGCGATGATCCGGGGATAATTAATCCAAACGATTGTTCTTTTGAATACCTTTTCGGGGGTGTAGTTCAGTTGGTTAGAACGCCGGCCTGTCACGCCGGAGGTCGCGGGTTCGAGT
>CAYZXZ010000203.1:0-4280 GCA_964481615.1 uncultured Desulfobacteraceae bacterium
CAGCCACCGTTCTTACGGCAAAGGCGCTGTCCGGCAGCAGTTCGGGAAAAGCCTCAGCCAGGTAGGGTTGAATGGCCGGCCTTTCGACCGGTTCCGCTTCCGAGCGGGCGCCCATCTCGATCTTGACGACCGACCGCACGTAGGCGAACCGTTCCTGAAAGACTGATGGATAGTGAAAGAGAAGGGTTTGCTGATCCGGGTCTTCTTCATGGTCCGCAGGGCTAAGACCCCACTCCAGGCCGGCGGGGATCGCTTCCCGAAACCGGCTTTCCAGTGCAGGTCTGAGTTCTTCTTCAATCCGGCGACCGCACACCTTGACCAGTCTCTTCCGCTGTTTTGCACTGAGCGTAACACCGCCGAAACCGAGATACTCCCGGTCGATGACCACGTCGATATCCTCGGAAAATCGGGAAATCAGACGCCAACCTTTGGACAGGGAGGTCCCGCCCTTGAAGGTCAAATGCTCCCCCCATGCGGGCAAGTCGAAAAGCGCCCTCAGTGTCCAACAGACCCAGAAATCCTTCTCGATGCTCGCCTGCGGCAGCCCGAGGCGCTGCTGGCCCTCTTCGCAGAGAACCCGGCGACGGTCTGCGGGGAAAGTCAAGAAGGCGTTCATCCGGTCATTTCTCCTCCGGTCCGGCAACCCGCCGCAGGATGGCGGCGGTCCAGGCTGGCGTGTAGCGGAGATCCTTGAGGAGTTGCCTTTTATCATTTGCGGTCAGCCGCTTTTGCAGACCGGCCACAACGGCATCGTCCACGTGCCTTTGCCCAAGATGGCGCAGGACCTGGATGACCAGCCCGGAAATCCTCCCGGCGGTAGCCATGGCCCGGGGCGTCGTGTGCTTGAGCATGATGACTTGCTTGCCGATCTGAACGCGACGCGCCGGTCCGTCGGTGAGAAACACGATCTTCATGGGTACCTGATCGGAGAGCCCCAGCAGGTTGGCGGCATAGCCCCCGGATGGTTGCAGCAGTATCTTGTCGCGCCCTTTAAGCGCCTTGACAACGGCATCTATGGTCGGGGAAAGGAAGCCGAGTTCCGGATCGATGCGCGGGTAGTCGTACAGCCCGCGGGCCAGGCGGCGCAGCGTGCCTTTCTTCGCCAGCCGGTGTAGCGCCAGGTCCACGGCCTGGCGGCTCCCGAGGTCCAAAAATTCACCTGGGGTAACGACGCAACCCTTTCAGCGACCGTATATGCGATTTAGTATTTTAGAATCGATACTTTGCATGACGTACCGGCATGTATTTTTGTAAGGAAAAGTAGCATCTTTTTCTTACAAAAACAAGCACATCTTCGCAATGAATTCGGGATATCAAACATCAGGGGCCATTACCTGCATTTATTGACGATTGGTTTACGAATTCGGATTGAACTTATTTCTGGATGCGTCCGAGCAGTTCGTCGGCGATGCTCGAATTTTCGAGCCGCATGATGCTCTCTTCCGAACGGCCGAAGCTCAAGAGGTTGATGCTCCCGTACCAGACGATTTTCTGATCAAAGATCGCAAATTTCTGATGGATGCTGGATTTGAGCACCACGTCGACACCGGCACCGCGTAGGAGGGATAGTGTCTCTGCCAAGGAGGCCCGGTCCTTCTCCCGGAAATCCGTTGCCGGTCTCGCTACCACAACCACCTTGACCTCTCGTTCCCGGGCAGCAGCCAAGAGGGGAAGCATCTGGGAGACGCGTCTTCGGGTGAGGAAGGGACTGACGATCAGGATCTCCCGAGAGGCGGTCAACAGATCGTTTTGGTAAACCGGTAGAAAGGTGGTGTTATCAAAAATGATGTCCCTGGAGCCGCTGGTGCCGATTTCTGCCCTCGCTTTGTATCCAATGGCCGCATAGCCGCTCAGTCTCTTGTGGTACATCTTCTCCAGCATAGGGACATGGACATCGATGTAGTCATAGATCCGGACCTCCCGCTTGCCCTCATAGAGCCGGTGAAGCCTGCCCGCGTATTGCTGGAGCGTTCCCTTCCATGAGATGGGCATGGCTAAGAAAAGCGTATCCAGGCGGGGCTCGTCGAATCCCTCGCCGATGTATCTCCCGGTCGCGATCAGCGTCAACGGTCTGTCAGCCGGCGCGGCAGCAACCTTTGCCAACGCTTCCCGCGTTTCTTTGGCCCCTTTGCTGCCGGTCAAGGGAATGACTTCGGGAATATGCTCCCGCACCTTCTGAGCCAGCAAAGCCACATGGGCGGTTCGTTCGGTAAGGACCAAAGCGTTACCGCCGCTTTGACAGCAGCGGACCACATCTTCGACGATTTGGTCATTTCTTGGCTCATTCACGGCCATGGCCGCGTAAAGCTGCTGGATCGACGGGTCCTTCCCTTCCCCTTCCAGCGGCGCTCGGAAACGGGTCAGTCGCGGAATCACATAATGTTCGAAGGGTCGTGACTCCGCCTGCTTCTTGGCGTCCACCCGGTAACGGATCGGCCCGCAATGCATGAAGATGATCGGATGGTGACCGTCCTGCCTAGTCGGGGTGGCCGTCAGCCCACAAACGTATTTGGAGTGAACCCCTTTCAGGATCTGTTCAAAACTGAAGGCTGGGACATGATGACATTCATCGACGATCACCATGCCGTAGTTCTTGTTCCATTCCTTGACCTCGGCATCGTTATTCAAAGACTGCATAATGGCCACATCAATAATGCCGCTCGGGCGTGATTTACCGGCCCCGATCTGGCCGATCAGGCTTTGTTTCCTCTTGCGCCCCCTCTTCTTCTCCAGCAGGGGCAAAGTTTCATCGATTTCCAGAAACTCAGTCAATCTTGCCGTCCACTGAGCAAGCAACTGCCGTCGGTGTGTCAAGACCAGGGTGCTGACTTTTCGTTCAGCGATCAGCTTCGCCGCGATCACCGTCTTGCCGAAGGCCGTGGTAGCTGAAAGAACGCCGATTGCGCTTTTCAACAGCTCCTCTGCAGCGGGAATCTGCTCGTCTCTCAGACCTCCTTTAAATTCAACATGGATACACCTTCCTGAACATGTCAGATCTGAGCATGCGGCATTGACTTCTGCTTCGTCCAGTAGGGCAGCAACATCCGTTTCGCATCCCCTGGGCAGGCAGAGGTATTCCGGGGTTTCATCGGAGCAAGAGATGATCGGCGGTGTGCCATAAGTCGAGCGGCGCATTGCCTGTGCCTTGAAAAATTCCGGATTTTTGAAAGCAGCCAGCCGCTTGAGCGCGTTCAAGCCCCGCTGGGAAATCCCTGCCTTTTCGATATAAAGCATGTTCGCCTTGACCAACCGCACGGTTTCCGGAAAATCGCTTCCGGTCCATTGGATCCGTTCCGTTTCCCACGGTCTTGCATTCTCTTCCTCATCCTTCCGGAGCGATCCCAATTCGTTCCCGGGGCTCAACCGTGGTATCAGCGCCACAATCTCCTCTGCGGACAATCTTCGGATACCGGCCAAGAAGCCCCACTGATCTTCATAAGGAGAAAAACGCTCATCCACGAAGACACTGTTTCCTCGTTCCCTGGCCGACTTCTGAAGGGGAAGGGCGATCAGATTGCCGAAACCGCCCTTTGGAAGGGTGTCTTGGTTGGGGAAAAAGCGATCATAAGATTTGAAGGACAGCTCATGCCTTTGGCTCATGGCACAGGTCAGAAGCGCTGAACCGAACTTCCTCGCCAAGGCCGCGGGGAGGGGTTCCTCAAAAAAGAACCAGGCATGCGCCCCGTTGCCTGAACGGGAGCGTTCCAATGCAACGGGCAAATCGAACGTTTCACAGATTTCCCTGAGGGCGGCGCAGTCCTTCTGCCATCCCTGCTCGTCGAAATCAATCGCCAACAGGTGGCAATCATCGGTCCGGAGCAATGGGTAAAGGCCGGCAACGATACTGCCCCGCAGATGCGCCTCGATGACTTTTTCGTCCAGGGGATCGTAGGCCTGATGAGAGCAGTCGGAACATTTAACTGTGGGTTTTCGGCAGAGTCCTGACTTCCATTCGTTTCGGCAAATCGGTGCGTATCCTGTCCTGCCCTCCCGGTTCTGCCATCGCTTGGCATATACATCCTCGCGGCCCTTAAACAGCGCCATGAACAACCGTATCTTCTCCCTGGGATCAAGCTGGCTGGGGGATCCTGACGCGGTTTCCCTTTCCTGAAATCCCGTTGCCTCAATCGGCAGGACCGAAGGGCTGTCCAACTTTTGCTGCAAAGCCGACAGCGTCCTGGCGAGCCCCAACCTCGCCTTCAGGGTTTCGTTCTCTTCCCTCAAAGCGAGGTTTTCTGCAAGTAATGCTCGGTATTTTTCAAGCAGTTCGTTAACGTTCA
>CAYZXZ010000204.1:0-4272 GCA_964481615.1 uncultured Desulfobacteraceae bacterium
ACGGCCTCCAGGCTGTATCCGCCGTAAAGGCTGGTCAATCCGGACCAGAACCTCTGGATCGTCATAACACCCAGCACCAGCGGCGTGATGCCCATAATGCAGATGATCCAGAATCGGCCCACGGAAAAATCCGAAATTGGGTTGACATGATCTTGGAAGGTTTTGAGGCGAAAAAACCATCCAATGAGGATCACTTCCAGGATGCCGACGATGATGATTCCGAAATTGTTGATGAAATGATCGACGATATCAAGGATCAGCAGCCCGGAGCCCGTGGCGAACACCAGGCTGAGCAGACCGGCGATCAGGCAGTAACCGATGACGGTTTTTTTCCGGGAGAGATAGAATTTATCCATGATTCCGCATATCACCGTTTCGCTGATCGATATTTCAGACGACATGCCCGCGCATACAATGGAGACAAAAAAGAGGATGCCCACGGCGGTCTGCAGGAACGGGAGCTGATTGACGGCCTCGGGAAAGGTGACAAAGGCCAGAAACACGCCTGAAAGGTTTTCGGGCAGAGCCCCCCCGGACTGATGCATCATGAAACCAATGATTCCGAAAACGGTAATGCCGGCCAGCAGGCTGAACCCGCAGTCGAGAAATCCGGTGATATGGGCGTTGTTGACGATGTCGGCGTCATCGGGAAGATAGCTGGCATAGCCGATCATGATACCAAAGGCGATGCTCAACGAAAAAAAGATCTGTCCATAGGCCGCCACCCAGACATCGGCGTCTGCAATTTTTGAAAAATCGGGTGAAAACAGCAGGGCGATGCCGTCTGCCGCGCCCGGAAGGGTCACGCTGCGGGCCAACAGGATCAGCAGCACGACGATTAGAACCGGCATGAAAATCTTGTTGGCCAGTTCGATCCCCTTTTTAACGCCGCTGTAAAGGACTCCGAAATTGATGGTCCAGGCGATCACCAGGGTTAATACGATGGCCCAGCGGATTCCGCCACCGTCAAAAGGGGATGCGGTCAGCCCGAGAAAATCGTCGACAAAAAAACCGATGGTATCCGGACCCCAGGACCTAAAAATGGCGAACCAGAGGTAGTTGAAGGCCCATGCGATGATGATGATGTAATAGATGGAAATAACAAAACTGATGGCGATCTGCCACCAGCCGATCCATTCCCATTTCCGGTGCAGCCGGGCAAAACTTAAAGGCGCCGATCCTTTCATTTTATGACCGAGGCCGAATTCTAAAATCAGGATCGGGATGCCGGCGGTGAGCAGGGCGAAAAAATAGGGGACCAGAAACGCCCCGCCCCCGTTTTCATAAGCCATGTAAGGAAACCGCCAGATATTGCCGAGTCCGATAGCTGATCCAACGGCTGCCATGATAAATCCCACACGACTGCCCCATTGCTCGCGTGTTGCGGTCATGATAAATCCTTTGTAAAAACCCGGTATCTGTTATATTGAGGTATCGTATTTTAACGGCGTTTTTGCATGTTAAAGGGTCTGTAGCGGCAAAGACGCCGCGCCGGTGACCAAAGCGCGAAAATCAATGGTTTTCAATGCAAAAGCGCATGTGGAGATTTTTATTATATTGATTTTTAATGTTTTTCAAGCATAAAAACGGACGCGGGCTTTTTCCCGGTCCTACCGGCAATTGGAAACGGATTGTTGACCGGGTGGCGGCTGACTAAAAACCGGAAAGGGATATCGCATGTCAAAACGGATCGCATTATATATCAAGCAGGATGAAACCGCCCAGAAAAAAGCCGATGAACTTGGTGCATGGTTGGCCGACCGGCAGGTGATGGTGATACGCAAGCAGGCGTTTTCACAGGATAATCTCGGACAGGCGGCCATTCAGAAGGAGGGGGATGCCCCGTCGGATCTGTTCTGCGTCATCGTTTTGGGCGGGGATGGAACGTTTTTGAGCGCGGCCCGGTGGATCGGGCGTTTGGATATCCCCATCATGGGGGTGAAATTCGGCGAGATCGGTTTTCTGGCGGAAACGTTAGAGGACAATCTTTTTGCAGCGGCCGAACGCATCCTTGCTGACCAATTTACCACAGAGGAGCGAGCCCGGCTCCAAGTCAGGATCATCCGGGAAGGCCGGATCATCGCCGATGAAATCGTTTTAAACGAGGTGGTGATCAACAAGGGGGCCCTGGCCCGGCTGGCCAATATTGAAACCTGGGTCAACGGTAAAAATCTGACCACTTATAAGAGCGACGGTCTGATAGTGGCCTCTCCCACGGGTTCCACCGCCTACTCCCTGGCCGCGGGCGGCCCCATCATCCATCCCGGGGTCCAAGGCATCATCCTGACCCCCATCTGCCCCTTTACCCTGACCAACCGCTGCATGATCCTGCCGGATACCGCAGACATTAGGATCGCCATGGACGTCCGGTCAACGGATATCGTCGTGACCTTCGACGGCCAAGTTGGCATGGCCATTGATCACAAAGATACCATCCATGTGGCCAAAAGCGCCCATCCCATCCACATCATCACCCAGCCGGACCAGACTTATTTCGACGTACTCAAAACCAAGCTCCGATGGAGCGGAAAGGTTTCATAGCGATTTTTCGGATTTATCGGCGGGTTGCGGTAAATACACGGATAAACGTCGTCGCTTCGGCTCATGTCCCAGATAGGGGCGCATCGCGACAGGGTCGGGACTGGTGCATGAGATCATGGGATACGGGATCGCTGTTGTCCAAATAAGGGAGTTTCAATCATTGGCTCACGGATTGCCTGAGTTGACGGGCCATGTCCATGAGGGCCCGGCGCTGGGTTTCGGTCAAGGGGCAAAAGGGCGAATTGTCGTAAGTGGTGTCACGATTTTCAACGATCAGGACCATGGCATCCGGGCTCAAGGTGTGGGTGTGCCATACGGATTTTTTCACATTGTAAATTTTATGCGGCTGCATGTCCATAGCGTGAACCACCGTTACGGCATCACCGCCTTCCCCGATAAACAGGATGCAGCGACCCTTCAGAAGAACAAAGACTTCGTCGGTTTCGTCATGCCGCTGCATGGTATCCAGATTTTCGGGAAGAAGTCCGTTTTCAAAGTTCAGGATCGCCACCCGCCATGAGCCATAGTCGGCCAGCGGTGCGTATCCCGGGAGCGCGTGTTCACGTATTTCGATCAGATTTTCATTCATCGGCGTGATTGTCCGTTTATGTTTCATGGTGTCCCGTCAATGTCCTGTTTGAACAATAGATTAAGCCCGCCGCCTGGTTTGACCCGGACGACGGGCTTGTCGTGGAGGGGGGAATGTATCCGTCAGGCTTTTCCACTTATCGGCCCGACTGATTAAATAATAATCATCGAACAGGAGCTTGGCAAATTTTTTCATGTTCATTGATGGCCCTGTGGTTGTTGGCAGTCCCGCAATAGATCGAATTATAATTTACTTGTTGCGGGAACGTTTTTTATTAGGTGCTCATGCAAATCCGATGATCCATCCATTCCCGCATATAGGGCCAGGTAATCTCCGGCGCATGCCGGCCGAGGATCAGGTCGATGTGACCCCAGTGCAATCCATCGATTTCGCCGCCGAAGACCTTGAAGATCTTGTCCCTGGAACCGGCTTTTTCATAGGCCTCGCGCACGGCTGCTTCGGGAACGGCCACATCGCGGTCGCCGTTGACGAAAAGGATGGGGATTGTGAGATCGTGGATTTCCTCTTCAAAATCGGTTTTGCCGTCGCTGCTGACGAATTTCCCTCTCGCGCCCCACTGGAAAAAGAATTTAACCACGTTGAAGCTGGTGCGGTCGAAACCTTTCAGTATCCGTTCGGACAGGATATCCCGCTCCATGCTTTCCGGATACCAGACCTGCAGAGGGATGCGGTACCAGGGATGGTCGAGCAGGCCCAGGCCGATGGAGGCGGCGATGCCGATGGTATCGATGTAGAAAACATCGGGTTGGACGACAATATATATTATCAAAGCTGTGTCTGGCAACTTGAAAAAAAAATTCAGCGGTGGTAGCGTTATCTTATCGTCATGCTGCGCCCTCAAACAGTGAGAAATTCTTGACGCGGATCAACCGCCCCGGCTTTTTCGGCAACAAGCGCAAATCCGCTCGCGGACCGATGGGTTGCGACCCCGGCAATTATCGTGAGTAGGGGATATAACAGCTTTTTTGCGAACCAATCAACCCTGTAAAAGCAAAAAGTGTGAACGCATTGAAAGAAAACGACCTGTTTAAAGACAGTCGCCGGACGGCCTCGGATTACACCGCTGCGTCCGTGGAGGTCCTTGAGGGACTGGACCCGGTGCGGAGACGCCCCGGCATGTA
>CAYZXZ010000205.1:0-4250 GCA_964481615.1 uncultured Desulfobacteraceae bacterium
AATCCTATCATTTTCATCCTTCGTTGTGCCCGACCAGGGCATGGGGGTTAATCTGGATGCATTCAAATCCTATGGCAAGGATCAGGGCGCAAACGCCCCTATCTGCAAAACAGCAGTTTTTGCTTATACCACCGCCTTAAACCACCTTTTAGCCAAGGATTCCAAACAGCGAATGCAGGTGGGGGATGCGTCCACGGTTTTCTGGGCCGAAAAACCATCTGAAATGGAAGGCCAATTTCTTGATTTTTTCGGGGAACCTCCGAAAGATGACCCGGATCGTGGCGTGAGAGCCGTTGAAAGTCTTTTTAAATCTATCAATACAGGAGCATTGACGGCAGATAAAAACAAGGAAAACCGTTTTTATGTCCTTGGCCTTTCCCCGAACGCATCCCGCATCGCCATTCGTTTCTGGATCATGGACAGCGTTGCGGGAATGGCGTTAAAGATAAAGCAGCATTTCGAGGACCTGCGGATGATTCATGGACCTCGAGAAAAGGATGTTTTTTCCCTTTTCCGGATGCTGATTTCCATTGCCGTTCAAGGCAAGTCCGAAAACATTCCTCCCAATCTGGCGGGTGAGATCATGCGCGCCATTCTGGAAGGTCTCCCCTACCCGAAAACCCTGCTTCAGGCTGCGATCCGGCGCATTCGGGCGGAACATGAAATTACTTATATTCGGGCAGCCATGATCAAGGCATGTCTCAACCGGTCCATTCGTTTTAAAAACCCTGATATAAAGGAGGAATTGCACATGAGTCTTGATGAGAACAATAAAAATATCGGCTACCGGCTGGGCAGGCTTTTTGCAGCTTTGGAAAAAATCCAGCAGGAAGCCAATCCCGGTATTAACGCAACAATAAGGGACCGTTTCTACGGAGCTGCTTCCGGAACCCCATCGGCGGTCTTTGGAAACCTGATGCGGTTAAAAAATCATCATTTGGCAAAAATCGACAACCCCGGCCGCCGCATTTATTTTGAAAAGCTGCTGGGCCAGATTATTGACGGTGTTGAAGCCAGAACTTCATTCCCAGCCCATTTAAACCTCGACGACCAGGCTCGTTTTGCCGTTGGATATTACCATCAGATGCAGAAATTCTTTACGAAAAAAGTAGATAATAATGAGCAACCCACCGAATAAGGAGAAAAAAATGAATAATCCGATCAATAACCGCTATGATTTTGTGCTTGTTTTCGATGTAAAAGACGGCAACCCCAATGGAGATCCGGATGCAGGCAATCTGCCGCGCATTGACCCGGAAACCGGTCATGGGCTCATCACGGATGTCTGCATGAAGCGGAAGGTCAGAAATTTTGTTCAATTGATCAAGGGTGCAAAAAGACCCTATGATATTTTTATCAAGGAAAAAGGAGTGTTAAATAAACTCATTGATGAATCTCACGAACAGCAGGGGGTAAAAGACAAAGAAAAGGGAGAAAAAACTGAGGCCGCTCGCATGTGGATGTGTGAAAATTATTATGATATTAGAACGTTCGGCGCGGTAATGAGCACTGGAAAAAATGCGGGCCAGGTCAGAGGCCCGGTGCAGATGACTTTCGGTAGGTCCGTTGAGCCGGTGGTGACATTGGAGCACGCCATAACCCGAATGGCGGTGGCCACGGAGGCCGAAGCGGAAAAGCAACGTGGCGACAACCGGACCATGGGCCGTAAAAATACCGTCCCCTATGGCCTTTATATGTCGCAAGGATTTATTTCCGCACATCTGGCGGCCCAGACTGGCTTCGGCGAGGATGACCTGAATTTATTGTGGGATGCCCTTTGCAGTATGTTCGAGCATGATCGGTCAGCGGCTCGAGGGCTGATGGCGACCCAAAAATTGGTCATTTTCAAACATGAGTCCGCTCTCGGCAGCGCTCCGGCCCATTCATTGTTTAAGCGCGTATGCATTACCCGCAAAGACGAATCCAAACCGGCGAGGGATTTCGATGATTATAAAGTCCAAATTGATGAAACGAATATACCTCAAGGCGTAGTTATTATAAAAAAGCCATAGCACCTAAACAAAAATCATGAATCATGATCAAGAAAACCTGATCCAGCTATCATCGCTTCAGCACTATATCTTTTGCCAACGGCAGTGCGCCCTTATTTATATCGAGCAGGTCTGGAGCGAAAATGTTTTCACCGCCGAAGGCCGGCTCATGCACGAGCGGGCGCATGAAGGGGGAATCGAGGTTAGGGGGGATATCCGCATCGATCGCTCCCTTGCCATCCGCAGTCTGCGACTGGGGCTGTCCGGGATGGCCGATGTTGTCGAGTTCCATCGAAAGCCTGACGGTTCATGGCGGCCTTTCCCCGTGGAATACAAGCGTGGCAAGCCCAAGGCCGATGATTGCGACACGGTGCAGCTTTGCGCCCAGGCCATATGCCTTGAGGAAATGCTGAATGTCCAAATCCCATCAGGGGCTCTGTTTTACGGCAAAACCCGGCGGCGGCTGGATGTGGTTTTTGATGATCAATTGCGGCGAAAGACCGAGGAGGCCGCGTTCAGTGTTCATCAGCTTATTGAATCCGGCAGAACGCCGGAACCGGTATTTTCCAAAAAATGTGAAAGTTGTTCCCTTTTAGGCCAGTGTCTTCCCAAGACCATGGGCCGCCGACGGTCGGTGAAGCGATACATGGCAAAAACCCTGGAAAACGATTAATACCCGAACTGGGTCATAAGATGTCATATGGGTAGTCAATTAGGTAATACCTCATGAAAAAGCATCTTAACACGCTGTTTGTCACCACCCATGGCGCGTATCTCGCCAAGGACGGGGAAACGGTCGCGGTGAAGGTGGATCAGGAGGTCCGGCTTCGAATCCCGATTCATACGCTGGGCGGGATTGTCTGTTTCGGCAATGTTTCCGCCAGCCCTTTTCTGATGGGATTTTGCGCGGAAAATAATGTCGGGATCAGTTTTCTCACGGAATACGGCCGATTTCTGGCCCGGGTTCAGGGGCCGGTGTCCGGCAATGTACTGCTGCGACGGGAGCAGTATCGCCGGGCCGATGATCCGGTGTTTTCGGCGAATATGGCAAAAGCGGTGGTGACCGGTAAAATCGCCAATTGCCGGACGGTCCTTCAACGCGCCTTGCGGGATCATGACGACAAAATTGACGCGCCCCTTGTTGAACAGGTTTCCCGGCATCTTTATCAGCATCTTGAAATGCTGCAAAAGGACCTGCCATTAGACACGGTGCGGGGTTATGAAGGAGTGGCGGCCCATGCCTATTATTCGGTTTTTGATCAGCTTATCGTTGCTCAGAAAGAAGATTTTACCTTCAGCGACAGGAATCGGAGGCCGCCGCTGGATAATGTGAACGGTCTTCTTTCATTCATCTATACGCTGATCATGCATGATGTCCGTTCCGCTCTGGAAGGGGTCGGACTTGATCCGGCCGTTGGATATCTGCATCGGGACCGGCCCGGCAGACCGGGGCTGGCTCTGGATATAATGGAAGAGTTCCGCCCGTTTATCGGCGATCGGTTGGTTCTGTCGCTGATCAATCTCCGCCAGGTCCAGGGAAAGGGATTTGATAAATCGGATTCCGGCGCGGTGCGAATGACCGATGATACCCGCAAGACCGTTCTTGTGGCCTATCAGGAGAGAAAACAGGAAGAAATTTATCATCCATTTATCGAAGAAAAGGTCAGCATCGGCATCCTGTTTCATGTGCAGGCGCTTCTGTTGGCAAGATATTTAAGGGGTGATCTTGACGGCTATCCGCCGTTTTTGTGGAAATAGCGGAGGACGGCATTATGATGGTGTTGATCAGTTATGATGTGGCCATGACGGATAAAGCCGGCGCAAGGCGGCTTCGGCGGGTGGCGAAAGCGTGCAAGGATTACGGCCAGCGGGTTCAGTATTCGGTTTTTGAATGCGTTCTTGATCCGGCCCAATGGGTAAAGTTCCGGGCTCGTTTGGTCAGCGAAATTGATGAAGAGCAGGACAGCCTCCGGTTTTATTTTCTGGGGGCCAACTGGGATCGCCGGATTGAGCATGTCGGCGCAAAGCCAGCCATTGATCAGACCGGGCCGTTGATTGTTTGATAGCGCATCGCGAACCTTAAGCTGTCATGATTTTACAGGGGAGTTCGCGGATTCGATAGGGGGTTGAAATAAAGATGAAATATTTTTTTGTGTGGTGAATGTCGGTCTGATGTTGCATGAATATTGCCAAGTTCGCAGATTTGTACCAATAAGCGTCGGAATATCGAAATGTTCTGACGTAACGGTCGCGCCCCCC
>CAYZXZ010000206.1:0-4217 GCA_964481615.1 uncultured Desulfobacteraceae bacterium
ATCAGGCATAATGACATGGAAAATCAGGCCTGTGAAAATGGGGTTAATTTATCGCTTACGCAGCTCCGGATGATATAACCGCCGGATTTTTCTTCACGCTTCCAGCTCCAGGATGCCGCGGGCCTGGGCCTCTTCCAGAAGCTGGCCGAACGACCGGAACCCGTAGTAAGATTCGCTGAAGCCCGGTTTCCGCCGCTTTAGGGTCTGCTTGACCATAGAGTCCCAGATCTTCTCCCCTTCCCCGCGCTCCTCCACCAGGGCTTCGTAGGTTTCCACGATCAGATCCCATGCCTCCTTCTTTTTGTCATCGTCGGGCTTGGCGGCCGCGGCTTTGGCGCTGACTTTTTTCCCGGGCTTGCGCCACGCATCTTTGCCGGAATCCTTTTTGACGGAGAGTTGACGCCGCACCAGGTCATCGTAATAAATGAATTCATCACAATTGGCGATCAACAGGTCCGAAGTCGAGTTCTTGACCCCTATGCGATGACGATTTTATTGTTTTCCCGCAGCTTGCTGACCAGCGGCGAGAAGTCCGAATCCCCGGAAAAAATCACGAAGGTATCCAGATGTTCCTTGGTGTAGCAGAGATCCAGGGCGTCAACCACCATGCGGATGTCAGCGGAATTCTTGCCCCACTGCCGGATGTGCGGAATTTCGATGAATTCAAAAGATGCCTCGTGCATGGCGGCCTTGAATTCCTTGTAACGATCCCAGTCGCAATACACCTTCTTCACGACGATATTTCCCTTGAGCAGGAGCCGCTCGATCACCACACTGATATCAAATTTCGCGAAATGCGCATCTCGGACACCCAGGGCGATGTTCTCAAAATCGCAGAATAGGGACATGTTTCGCGTCTGTCCGATAGGTCATGATATTCTTCTTTATTAGATTATTTTGGCGAAATGAAGACTCAATCCGTCTCACGGATTATTTCGGGCATGGTCACAGGAACCGGATCGATATGCCAGATATCCCGGCAGTATTCGGCAATGGCCCGGTCGGATGAAAATTTGCCCATGCGGGCCACGTTGAGTATCGACATGCGGATCCACTGGTCCGGTTCGCCAAATGCCGCGCCGGCCCGCTCCTGGCATTCGACATAAGCGGCATAATCGGCTAAGATCATGAATTCATCCTTGTTGAGCAAGGAATCGACCAGAGGGGCAAACATTTTGGCATCCCCTCTGGAAAAAGTTCCGCTGGAAATCATGTCGATAACCCCGCGCAGCTCGGTATTGCCCTCATAAAAATCGCGAGGCCGGTATCTGGTTTGTTTCATCTCCAGCACCTGATCCGCGGTCAGGCCGAACAGAAAAAAATTCTCCGGTCCCACCGCCTCGCGGATCTCAACATTAGCGCCGTCCAGGGTACCGATGGTTAGTGCCCCGTTCAATGAGAACTTCATGTTTCCCGTACCCGATGCCTCCTTGCCGGCCGTGGAAATCTGTTCGGAAAGGTCTGCTGCCGGATAGATCCGCTGGGCGTTTTTCACGTTGAAATCAGGATAAAAGACTACCTGGATCCGGCCATTGATGTCCGGATCATGATTGACCACCTCGGCCACGCCGTTGATCAGCCGGATGATGCGCTTTGCCAGATCGTATCCGGGTGAGGCTTTGCCGCCAAAGATAAAAGTGCGGGCCGGAGCGTCCATGCCCTTGCCCTGTTTGAGGCGAAGGTAATGTGTGATGATATTGAGCACGTTGAGATGCTGCCGCTTATATTCATGGATCCGCTTGACCTGGATGTCAAACAGGGACGAGGGATCCACCGCGATCCCTATCTGACTCTGGATCATGTCGGCCAGCAGCACCTTGCACTGGTGCTTAACCGCGCCCCATCGGGTCCGGAACATGCTGTCTTCGGCAAAGGATTCCAGTCCGATCAGTTGATCCAGATTCCGGATCCAGCCGTCGCCGATGGTCCGACAAATCAGGTCGGTCAGACCGGGGTTGGATAGAACCATGAAACGCCGGGGCGTAACGCCGTTGGTCTTGTTGGAGAACTTTTCCGGCCAGAGTTCGTAAAAATCCTTCAGCACCGTCTGTTTGAGAAGATCGGTATGCAGCCGGGCCACACCGTTAATGGAATGACTTCCCACACAGGCCAGGTTGGCCATGCGCACCTGTTTTTCGCCTGATTCCCCGATCAGAGAAAGTCTGGCCATCCGCTCATGGTCCCCTGGATAACGAATGCATACTTCACCTAAAAACCGACAGTTGATTTCATTAATGATTTCCATGTGCCGGGGCAGGAGCCGGCTGAAAAGAGGAACGCTCCAGGTTTCCAGGGCTTCGGGCAGCAGAGTGTGATTGGTATAGGCAAAAACCCGGGTGGTGATATTCCAGGCCCGTTCCCAGTCAAGATCATAACCATCCACCAGCAGCCGCATCATCTCGGCAATGGACATGGCCGGGTGGGTGTCGTTGAGCTGAACCACGAATTTGTCCGGAAGCCGGTCCAAGTCGGTCTCCTTCTGAAAAAAAACGCGCAGCATGTCCTGGAGCGAGCAGGAGATAAAAAAATACTGCTGCTCGAGACGCAGCCGGCGGCCGACTTCAGGCTCGTCGTTGGGATAGAGAACCTTGGTGATATTTTCCGAAATAACCTTCTGGTCCACTGCCTTGTAGTAATTACCCACATTGAATGCCTGAAAGTCAAAGGATTCACAGGCTTCTGCCCGCCACAGCCTCAGGATGATGGCATTTTCAACCCCGTAACCCAGCACAGGCGTGTCATACGGCGTGCCAAGCACCAGGTGCTCCGGCGCCCAGCGTACCCGGTAGTTGCCTTTTTCATCGTAAAACGCCTCGGTATGCCCGCCGAATTTCACTTCGAAAAGACGCTCAGGATGGGGGATCTCCCAGGGGTTGCCGAGACGCAGCCACTTGTCGGTAATTTCCACCTGCCAGCCATCCTTGATGGCCTGGTCGAAAATCCCGAATTCATAGCGGATGCCGTAGCCGAAGGCCGGCATCTGCAAGGTGGCCAGAGAATCCATGTAACAGGCCGCCAGTCGCCCCAGGCCACCGTTTCCCAGGCCGGGTTCTTCCTCCTGATCCAGCAGTTCCTCCAGGGAAAGGCCGAGTTCGGCCACGGCCCGGTAAACGCTGTCCCAGATGCCCAGGTTGATGATGTTGTTGCCCAGTTGAGGGCCCATAAGATACTCGGCGGACAGGTAAACAACGGTCCGGCTTTCCTGGTTGAAATAGGTATGGGCGCTGTGGATCCACCGGTGCAGCACCCGGTCCCGGATCACATAGGAAAGGGCCAGGTAATAATCGTTTGTGGTGGCCACTTCGGGAAACTTGGCCCGCATGGAAAAGAGCTTTTCAATCAGGTCGTTTTTAATCGCCGCAACGGAATTGTCAAAACAATGGGTGGGCGGGTAAGGTAATTTCGGCTCATGGATCTTTTGCATGCCAAACCCTCCTTTTTTAATCAGGGAAAACATCCACACCCCTGATGCGGATGCAAATTGAACGATCAAGGCCGAACATAAACCCGATGACTTGGAGAAAATAATCTTTATTTTTTACATATAGTTATGCCAATCTTAATGTTTCGTGTCAAGGAAAAATACAACTCACGCGCCTCCAGGAAGAGGCACGAAAAAAATGCCGGGGTTCAGGCAGATAAAAGGAACTGTCGCCCTTGCCGGGATGCGCGCAACCCCTTCGGGTATGGTGATGACGGCGTCGGCCCGGGCCATGGCAAGCAGCCGGCTGCGGAGTTTTCCGGGCCGCAGCAGGATTTCCGGGGTGCGCGCGATGATATCGCACTGCAAAAACTGGGTCCAGTCCACCTGTCCGGATATCGCCTTTTCGAGCTTTCCTTCCAGGCACATATACGGAAAATGTCGAAAACCGGCAATTTTCATCACCGCGGGCAACACGATCATGATGAAAGCGGATTCATTGGACGCGGGTCCGCCCGGAAGACAGAACACCGGCTTTCCATCGAGAATACCCATTCCCACGGCTTTTCCCGGACCCATGCGAACCCGGTGAAAAATCTGCCGCCAGCCCAGGGATTCGAGCACTTTGACCACCAGGTCCCGGTCGCCCTTCCATGCGCCGCCAGAAGTGATGATCACGTCGGATTCCTTGTGAAGCAGCATTACGGCATCGGAAATAGATTGCATGGAATCGCCCGCGGCCATGGCGCGTGAAGGGATGCCCTGTGACGAAAACCACGCCTGCTGAAGCGCCATA
>CAYZXZ010000207.1:0-4207 GCA_964481615.1 uncultured Desulfobacteraceae bacterium
GATTCCCAGATGGTTTCTTCACTTTTTTCCATCAAGCGGTGCAAAATCGAGGAAAAATATTTCCACTTGCCATCGGCATCGATACAGATCTGCAATGGTGATGGCCGGTAATGAAAATTGGTTTGTCAGAAAGGTGAATGATCTGCCTTTCTCAACATCGAAAAATTTTATGCGGCGAAGTTTATCGGGATAATCCTTACGGCTATCAACGCCTGTTGTCATGACGACCTGATCGCATCTGATGTTTTGTGATTTGTCAATTGCATTTGAATACAGGCGGCGTAAACCCGTGTTTGTTTTCGTCCGGGTCACAAACATTGCTGAATGCTGATGCATATGATACAGCCGCTGAAAATCCAGATAAGCGCGATCCATCACATAAATAGCGCCTGGCTCCGGCACAAGATGGCCCAGCGCATTGACATCGTGAACCTTGCCGTCAGTAATCCAGATGAACGTTGGAATGCTGCCCCGCAAATCTAATAATGTATGCAGCTTTACAGCTGACTTGGTTGTTCTGAAACGCGCCCATGGAAACATTGACAGGCACAGATCAATGGTTGATGAATCCAGCGCGTAAACCGTTTCTTTTAAATCGAGGCCAAAATCCGTATCAGAATAAAGCCGGCGCGCTTCATGAATCAGAATTTGAGCAAAATCAGCGTAAATTCGCCAGTCTCTTGTTTCATTGGCATCGGCCAGGGTACTGCGGGCGACTTTTCCTCTTATACCCATATGGTAAAGCCTGCCTTGCATGGCCCTGAGGCAGCATTCGATATCGCGTAAGCTTTCGCGATAAGTCAATTGAGCAAATGCCATACACAGCAATTGATCGTAGCACTTGAAAGATCGGATACGGTAATCGCCTTCATAACGATTCACACATTGACGAAATTTTTTCTTCGGGAGGAAATCGATCACTTGGGAAAAAACGGTTTGCCCTTTGTTCATGACATGGCTCCTTTCGGGTTTTTCCCGTCAGGGGACCATAAAACCGATTTTGGGGCAAATTCAAATCGATCCCTCTTCTTTTTACAAAAATATATAATAATTTTAAAATATTAATTAACATTTTAAAAATTTTAACCGGACACTACTGAATACGAATATCAATTTGGGAACAGATCATGAATCAGCCGAAAGACGACTTCAATCCCGGACTTGCCGCCGGCGACCGCATCCGGGGATATGTGATTGAAAAAACCATTGAACTGCCGGAAAATAAGGCCGTTTTTTATCAGCTTCATCATCCGGCCACGGGCGCCAGGCACATCCACATCTCGGCCCCGGACCAGGAAAACGTGTTTTCCGTGGGCTTTAAAACCGTCCCCCGCGATTCCACCGGCGTGGCGCATATTCTGGAGCACACGGTGCTTTGCGGATCCCTGAAATATCCGGTGCGGGACCCCTTTTTTTCCATGATCAAGCGCAGCCTCAACACATTCATGAATGCACTGACCGCCTCAGACTGGACCATGTACCCCTTTTCCACCCAGAACCGTAAGGATTATTACAACCTTATGTCGGTTTACCTGGACGCGGCATTCTTTCCAAACCTGGATCGCCTCAGCTTTCACCAGGAAGGGCACCGCCTGGAATTTGAAACCGATCCCGCATCCGGTAAATCACGGCTTGCCTACAAAGGCGTGGTTTACAATGAAATGAAGGGCGCCATGTCGTCACCGGATCAGATCATGGGGCGTTCCATTCTCAATGCCCTTTATCCGGACACCACTTATGGTTTCAATTCCGGCGGGGATCCCAAGGAAATTCCGAAACTGACCCACAATACTCTCAAAGCATTCCATCAACGCCATTACCATCCCAGCAACGCCTATTTCTACACCTACGGCGACTTCCCCCTGGATGCGCATCTGAAGTTTATTGAAAATGCCGTGTTGAACCGCTTCGACCGCATCGACCCGGACACGGACGTAGACTCCCAGCCGCGATGGAACACCCCCAGAACCGCCGCTTATCATTATCCGTTGGACCCGGCCGAAAATCCGGAAAAAAAAGCGCAGTTCTGCCTGGCATGGCTGACCCCGGATATTCGGGATGCCTTCGAGGTATTGGTTCTCTCCATTCTGGAACATATCCTTTTGGGCAACCCGGGTTCCCCTTTGCGCAAGGCATTGCTGGATTCCGGGCTGGGCAGCAATCTGTCGGACGGCACCGGCTATGACGCGGACAACAAGGATACCATGTTTTCCTGTGGCCTGAAGGACGTGGATCCGAATGAAATCGGCAGGATCGAAACCCTGATAACCGATACCCTTGCCACCCTCGCCGAACAGGGGATCGACCGGAAACTGGTGGATTCGGCAATTCATCAGATTGAATTTCATCAAAAGGAAATCACCAACTCCCCTTATCCGTATGGACTGAAACTCCTGATGCGGTTTTCCGGCGACTGGTTTCACGGCGGCGATCCCTGGGTGGCCCTTAAATTCGACGATCTCATCGCACGTCTTTTCAGGGAACTCGAAAAGGGACCCTTTCTGGAAGGTCGCCTCCGGCGTTATTTTATCGACAATCCCCACCAGGTCCGTCTGACGCTGCTTCCGGACCCGGAACTGACGGAAAAAGAACGCCTGCGGGCGGAAATGGAACTCGACGCCCTGGCTCGCCGCCTTTCCCCGGAAGATATCGACCACATCAACAGAGATGCCAAGGCCCTGCTTGAAAGCCAGGACACCGAGGAAGACCTCTCCTGCCTGCCTACGCTGGCCATTGCGGACATCCCGCCCAATATAACCGTAGTCACCGAATCCGGAGGCGGCGTCGATATTCCCGCCTTGTTGTACGAGCAACCCACCTCCGGCATTTTTTACCTCTCCTGCGCCGTAGACCTTACGGCATTGCCCGTTGATCTGCTTCCATTGATGCCTTTTTACGCCACCTGCCTGCTCAGAACCGGCACCACACGGCACCACTACGGCGAAATCGGCCAGCTCATCGATCTTTATACCGGCGGTATCGGCGTTTCGGTCAACGCAGGCGCCGGTTTCATCGACCCTTCTCCGGCAAGCTGTTTTCCGTTTATGTGGTTTAACGCCAAATGCCTCTCCCGCAATCTGGACAATATGTTCGACCTGGGGACGGAACTGCTCGGCTGCTCCGATTTCTCGGATATCGGCCTGCTCAAACGTCTGATCCTCGAATACCGATCCAACCTGGAAACGGCGGTGGTCTCCAGCGGTCATATGTTCGCCATTTCCCTATCGTCCCGGAATTTTTCGGCCGCGGGCCGATTAAATGAAACCTGGCACGGCATTCATCAGCTCAAGATGATCAAACAGTTAACCGAAGACCTGACCGACGAAAATCTGGCAAAACTATCGGAAAACCTCTATCGAATCAGCCGAACGATTCTGGCCCCGGCCAATATGAACATCGCGCTGATCGGCGAGGAAGGGGATCTAATACGCGCCCGGGACCTTACTCGAACCCTGTTGGATGAAATGAACGGCGGCGGAGGCAGTAAAAAAGCACCACCTTCGTCTTTTCCAGGGGACCTGGTCCGGGAAGGCTGGCATACGGCCACGGCGGTATCCTTTGTGGCCAGTGTTTTTGAAACGGAAAAACTCCATCACGAGGACGCGCCGGCCCTGGCCGTGATCAGCAAGCTGCTACGTTCCACATTCCTGCACCGGGAAATCCGGGAAAAAGGCGGGGCTTACGGAGGATTCGCCGGATATCAGATGGAAAGCGGCCTGTTTTATTTTGGGTCCTATCGAGATCCGCACATCGCCCAGACCCTTGCCGCCTATGATGCGGCCGCGGATTTCATCACATCCGGACATTACAGCGACGAAAACATCACCGAATCGATCCTGCAGGTCTGCGCGGACATCGACAAACCGCATACGCCGGCATCCGGTGCCATGAAAGCCTTTTATCGGAAACGCATCGGCCTGACCGACGATCTCCGAAAGGCATTCAAGCAGCGGCTTCTTGAACTCGATAAGACGCAGATTTTGGCCGTGGCGCAAAAACATTTCGGCCCCGGCCGGCGCAAGTCCTCGGTGGCGGTAATCTCCAACGAAACGGCCCTCAAGACGGCCAATGACCGGCTCAACGAATCGCCGCTGGAACTGCACCGGATCTAAAGTAATGGCAATTCTTTAAAGTGGGTATCTATTTAACGCAAGTAACCTCTATATGTTGTATTATCTTTGGACGATTTGTCGGTACGTTAATGGAC
>CAYZXZ010000208.1:0-4204 GCA_964481615.1 uncultured Desulfobacteraceae bacterium
ACCCCGGCGAGCTGGCCGGCCCCGTCCACCACGCAGGTCATGCCCAGGCCCTTGAATCGTCCCACCAGATCCTCTGGCGCGTGATGCCCGGATGTTTCCACTATTTTTAGCCCGAAATCGGCCATTACGTCGATATACTCGTTGTTGTCGATCTGGGTCATGGCCGGAAACAGGTTGATATTGACGGCAAAGGGTTTGGATGTCAGCGCTTTCATCTTTCCTACGGCTTCGGCAAAGGATTCCTTTGACTTGTAATTGGCCGAAGCGATGATCCCCATGCCCCCGGCCTCGGACATGGCCGCCACGAATTCGGCCTTTGAAATCCACATCATGGCCCCGCCGATAATGGGGTATTCAATTTCCAGTTTTTCCGTCACCCGGGTTTTCAGCACTTTTCTTCTCCTTTTGTAATTAGTGATATTCCGGTTGGACCACCCGATAAATTTTTTAGTTCGGGTATTTTATTTTCTTCCATGTATTAAGGCCTTTCTATCCGTTTTCATCATGCTTGAACACAACCTCGCCGCCCTTGACCACGCAACGCACATCGCGGACAGCCGAGATATCTTCTATGGGATCGCCTTCGATCACTGTAAAATCAGCATTCTTGTGGGTTTCCACTGTGCCGATCCGATCTCCCATGCCGATGATATCGGCATTAACAGATGTCGCGGCCTTAAGTGCCTCGGCGGTGGAAAATCCCGCCTGAACCAGGTGTTGCAGCTCCTTGTAATAATGGCCGAAAAAGCTCAATCCCGTACTGCAGACATCGGTGCCGACCCCGATTTTTCCGCCCGCGGCCTTTATTTTTTCAACATTTTTCATTGCAACCGGATAGCCCCGCTTGAAAAATTCAATATCGGTGTAGAATTTTTCCATGTAATCCGCCGGCGGATAGGGTTTTTGCATCAACTTTTCAACCTCATGGATCGATTGCCGCAGAGGTTCAGGCATGAAATCTGTTTTGCCATGATCATTGAGCCATTGGCGCATCTCTTTAATTTCAAACGCATCGCCAAGTATCTTCAACGTGGGAACAATGGCCATGTTTTCGACGACAAAATGTTCGATATCCAACGCGTCCAGTTCATCAGTGGATGCGTGTTCCAGAGTGTCGGCACCGATCTGGATCCCTTTTCTAAACCCGGCGGTCTCGGTATGATGAAGGGCCAGACGCACGCCCCGCTGGTCGGCGGTCCGCCGCAACGCCATGAAGCACTCATCGGAAAGGTTTTGGAGCCGGCCATGAAACAGAAACGATTCCCTGGAATACTGGGTCTTGATCCAGTCAGCCCCCTGGTCGATAAGCCGGTTGGCAACACGGGCCGCATCCGCTGGAGTTTTCACGCGCTCGACAAATTGTCCGCCGGCCATTATGGCCTCCACGAAATTAAGGGTGGGCGCTATTTCCGGCACTCCATTCTTGCTGGTGACAAATGAATTGGCCGTGATGATCCGAGGGCCGATGACCGCGCCACTGTCGATCTTTTTCCGCCACCACTGGATCTTTGCGGGAAATGCGCCTAAATCCCGGACAGTGGTCACGCCGTATTTAACGCAATTGAAAAAATTTTTCTCCAGTTGCCGGTTCATCTGGCGGATGGCATCAAAGTTGACTTTGAAAACAAACGGCACGGTGAGGTGAACATGCGCGTCGATCAGACCCGGCAGAAGAGTGCGGCCTTTCAGGTCTATCCATTCGTATCCGGGATGATTCTCATGATCGTCCGATTCATCAATGCCCGCGATGATCCCGTTGATCACGCGGACGGCCTTGCCGGTCTGGAGGCCGTCCGATATGCCGTCAAACAATTTTAAATTATAAAATCCACGTTTTACTGGTCCTCCCATTCATTCACGCTCCTCAAACTTGAAACCTTGTCAAAAACGAAATTTCCGGCCATGCGGTCAATCGGACATAGATAGCCGGCAAGCCGTTAATATCGCGGATCGATCAAGATATCTCAACGGAGTTTTTCCTGCCCCTCCCATACGCGCTCGGCCGGCGGCAGCAGCGGCAGATACCGGAGCCATTTGTGGGAATCCAGGTGGGCCTGGCTCTGCTGGAGTTTCCGGCTGTGTTCCATGATGGGCGGGACGATCTCATTGATATAGCCTTCCAGATCCGGGCCGATGGCGTAATTGGATGCCTGGACCGCCAGGCGGACGGCATCGTTGCTGTATTGCTGGCTGCGGGCCAGCGTTTCCATTGCCTTTACCGGGTTATGGAAACCCACGCTGTTTTCCGCTGAAATCATATCCCAGAACCACTGGCCCCTGCGGGCCAGTTCCCGGGCCTGGATCATCAGTGATTCATAGTCCGGGTGGCGCTCTCCCTTGTATTCGGATGCCAGCCGGATGGCTTCATGGGCCCGCACCGAATTTTCCTGGGCGACGAGCAACTGCTCCCAGGTCCGCTTCTGTGTGAACAGCACCCGTTCCTTAAGGTATTCGGGCTGTTTGTCCGCGTGACACTGGAGGCAGGATTGTTCTATTGTTTTTAGGGGCGAAGTCCAGTGATGAGAAGATATCTTTTTCTTTCCATCCACCCGGATATAGGGCATATGGCAATCCGCGCAGGTCACACCAGCGGCCCCGTGCGGGCCGTCGATCCAGGTTTCGAATTCCGGATGCTGGGCCTTGAGCATGGGCGTTTTAGAAACCGCATGTATCCAGTCCTTGAAATTACCTTCAAATCCAGGCGTGGTGCTTGATCCTTTGTCCTTGTAATATTCATACATATCTTCCGGCGTAAATCCCTTGTCCCAGGGAAAAATCACTTTGGCGGCTGGTCCGAGGGCCTTGTCCTGAAAATAATATTCCACGTGACACTGGCCGCAGACATAGGCCCGCATTTCATTCCGGGTGGCCTCTTTCCAGTCGATGCCGCGTCTTTGCAGGGCCTCGTTGAGCGGAACACTTGTGATGCGCAGATCCATGGTCTTCGGGTCATGGCAGAGGTTGCAGCCTATGGTATTGTCTTCGACATCCACCAGGGTCCGGAATTCATGGAATTCCATGGCCCAGAAATCATCGCCATAGGTTTGATAAAGTTCCGGCAGTTTGTTGCTTTTGCAGTTCCAGCAGGTGGCCGGAAGACCGGCCTGCTCGCTGTAGTTGTTGATGCGGTCGATGTGAAGAATGTCATAAATGGCGTAAACATGCCCCCTGGCACGCTTGTATTCGTAGCTGAAAGGATATCCCATCCAAAGGTTCTTTAAGTAGGGCTGGGCGTGCTTGTATCCTTTGGGCAAAGGATTGATGCCGTCGTGCTTGTCATGGGGGACCGAACCGGCGTATTCGGTCATCAGGGTGTCGTCCCGGTTGTTGAGATAACTTTGATAATGAAGGGGAAAATCCTCTGAAAATGCCTTGTTGCCGGTTTCATTCACGTCGAGCTTTGTTTCGTAGCTCGGCGTCTGGGGTTCGGGTATTTCCGTGCAGCCGGAAAAAACAAAACCGGCAATGACAATGATTGCAACCGCCGGCATGGCCGGGATAACGGAAAACAGATGCCTGATGCTACTCATTGGCCACCTTTCTTTGATCAATTGGTATTTTCTTGAAATGCGGGACCTGGCGATGACAATCCGTGCAGTATGCTTTGGATTCGGGATCGATGTTGAGAATTGTCATGGAATGGCAGCGTTTGCAGTTCTGATTGACCACCGTTCTTGTGGCGGGTTCCGCTTCGATGACATCGGGCACCGTGACCAGCGTGTTCACGTAAATATCGCGCATTCCGGCCCGGGTTTTAAAAATCATTTTGGAAAATAGGGAGTGCTGAGGGGAATGGCATTCGTTGCAGGCGATTTTGGCATGCACGGATTTCTGGTGGGTCCGCACAACCTCGTTCATGACATGGCAGGTCCCGCAAAAAGGAGGGGTGTCCGTGGCCCGCATGGAAAAACCTGCGCCCGCGTAAGTGATCAACACCAGTGCCAGCGCGATGGAAACCAGGAACCATTTATTATTGGAAGGCATGGGACGATTTCCTCTTTTCCGGGTTTTTTGCAGTGTTGTCCGGTTAGATTTTTGCATATCACAGGACCGTAAAAAAAATGTAAATTTTTTACTTGACACTCAGAAAAAATTTTTGCGGCGACTTGCAATATTATTAATTATTGCAATGAGTTATAAAAATACCGCATCCTTGACCCGGGTCAAACCGGTGTCTGCGATCGGGGGTATCAGGATCATGCCC
>CAYZXZ010000209.1:0-4179 GCA_964481615.1 uncultured Desulfobacteraceae bacterium
TGTTCGCTGAAATCCACGTTGACCACGAACAGGATCTGTTCGATCAGCCCCATTTTTCGGATCATGCTCAAAAAATTGATGTCCGCCTGGCGGACCCCCGTTCGGCTGCTGATGACATAAATCAGGAGATTGGCCGTCATCAGGTAATCCTGGATCATGGCCATGTGATGGGGATTGGGCGAATCGCTTCCCTGGCAGTCGGCGATTTCAATGTTTTTTTCGATTTCGCCCGTATTGATTTCAAGCTCGATATCCTTAAGGTAAAAGGCAAGGAACTCGTTTCCGGAAAAATCAAGGTGGGCTGAAAACGCTTGATCCGCATAGATCCGCCGCACCGGGGCATCGGTTATGAAGGCTTTGACCTTCTCATATCCCTGCAGATAAGAGGAGAGGTAAACACTGTCGGCGTTTCGCGTATCATTGCTCACCAGTTGCCGGGTTTCAAGGGTGCCGAGGGCCCGGGCTAGATCCTTCCGGTCCTGATCACGGCGAATGTCGAAGTCGTTCCGGCGGGAATGCCATTCATGGGATGGAAACAGCACCAGGGCATGCTGGATATCGGAATTGACATCTTTCCAGGACTTGAAAAACAGAGTGGCCTTAAGACGATCGCCCCGGAGGACCCGGGTGACCATTGCCGTGACTACCCCGGCCCCGCGCTTGACATAATCACCGGCAAACAATGAATTTATCAGGGTGGATTTGCCGGATTTGATGGTACCGATCACCGCGATCCGCATCATTTCTTCTGACATCTGCCGATCAATGGCGCCGCAGATCTGAGCCCAGGTGTCAAATGCATGCGGTGATGCGCCCGGCAGGTTTTTTGTACGTTCCATCAGGGACAGCATCTGCTGATTTATCTGTAAGAGTTCGGTTTTCAAGGCCTCATGGTCATGCATCCCTGCAAAACTCCCATCCATGTTATTTTGCAACAGCTTTTCATCGTTATTATTATCGCAAACAAGCGGTCCTTTGTCAAAAAAATTCACCTGTGAACGGCTTGCCAAGTTAAAACTTGTTAAATAAAGGATTTTATGATAGATACAAAAACATGTCAGAAAGATGAAAATAAGGACTTGTTTATGTCAAAGAAAAATCCGGAATGCCCGCTCTATAACCCATTGAATTGCAAGGAATACTATAATCCAAAGCTGTGCGCATTTGTTCGGAAGGACAGGTCTTGTCTGAAAAAAAAAAAAACCAGATCCCAAAATGGCCTCGATGGTGATCAAAACGGAGAACCCGCCGCCGAAAAACCGTGATGACCGGATCCGGCATCCTTTTGCAAAACCCGCCCGCATCCTTCATCTGCGGCGCCATGCCGTGGCCATTTTCAACAGCGCCCTCAGGGCGGTTCAGGCCGAAGCCGCCGTGCGGCGCGCCTGCCGCCGGAAAAGGCACATCCTTTCCATCGGCCCGTTCGTCCATGATCTGCGCGAGATGGAAAATATCATTGTCATCGGCGCGGGAAAAGCGTCCGCCCACATGGCCGCGGCCATCGAACACCTGCTGGGGCCGAAAATCACCCGCGGCCTTGTTTCGGTCAAATACGGTCACACCTCGGCATTGCAAAAAATCAGGCTCGTTGAAGCCGGTCATCCGATCCCGGACGCCAATGGCCTTCGGGCGGCCCGGATGATTTTACAAATGGCAAAAAAAGCAGAAAAAAACGACCTTGTCATCTGCCTGCTTTCCGGCGGCGGCTCTGCCCTTCTGCCCCTGCCGGCTCCGCCCCTGACCCTGATCGACAAGCAGGAAACCATCCGGGTTCTGCTGGCCTGCGGCGCATCCATCGATGAGATCAACACCCTGCGCAAACATCTTTCGGCCGTCAAGGGCGGACAACTGGCCCGGGCCGCTTATCCGGCCGCCCTGGTCACCCTGATTCTGTCGGACGTAGTGGGCGATAAAACCGATATCATCGCATCCGGCCCCACGGTCCCGGACCCGGGCACGTTTCAGGACTGCTTAGACATCATCAATCGTTATCAGATCAGCGACCGACTTCCTAAACGCGTCATCAATCATATCCGGGCCGGCGCGGCGGGCAAAATCGCAGAAACACCCAAACCAGGAGACCCGGTCTTTGCCGACACCCATAACCGGATCATCGGAAGTAATGTCGAAGCCCTTTCCGCAGCCGCAAAAAAAGCCGAATCTCTGGGATACCGCCCCCTGATCCTGTCATCCATGATCGAGGGCAATACCCGGGACGCGGCCCTGTTCCATACGGCCGTGGCAAAAGAGATCCGAAGAACAGGCAACCCGGTCCCGGTCCCGGCCTGCCTTCTCTCCGGCGGCGAAACAACGGTAAGGATCACCGGCAAGGGCCGGGCGTAACCAGGAATTCGCCCTAGCCGCAGCCATAGAGATCCGCAACGAAAAAAACCTGGTGGTGCTTTCCGCCGGCACCGACGGCACCGACGGACCCACGGACGCGGCCGGCGCAATGGTGGATTCCATCACCATCGACAATGCGCGCAGGGCCGGCCTTGATCCGGAGGGATTCCTTTCGGACAATAATTCCTATTCTTTTTTTAAAAAAACCGGGGAATTGCTGATAACCGGCCCGACCGGCACCAATGTGATGGATCTGAGAATTCTGCTGACGGCCTGAAAATCCTGGGGGTAGGCGGGTAAAATGACGCCATGACCTGCGGCATCAATGGAAGAATCTGATTACATTTTGAAGGGAATGCGACCTTAAAGCAACGGGGGAAGGCGGACAGCCTTCCCCCGTGAATACGGCAAAACCGTGCAAATCGCTTATCATACCTGAATGAAAACCCTGATTTCCCATCAGGTTTCAGGAAAATTGGTGCTTTTCTTCCCGGTGTCTACAATCAGAAATCCGAAAGCAAAGCCTTTGCCTTTTTATTCCAGTACTTGTCATCGGAAAAATTGGGAAGATCCTGCAGTAGGGCTTTGGCCTCATCCCGGGTACTTCTGCTATCCATCAACAGTTCCGCGAAATAGACGTTGAATTCAGGAATTTTTGGATCGCGATAAAATTTTGTTTTCTGAAATTCCCGGAAGTATTTCATGGATTTGTCTTTATCATTCATCGGCCAGGGGAGCACGAACCAGAACCGGCCCAGGGCGATGATGGCGCCACCCTTCTGATAGGTTTTATCCATCTTATAGACGGTTTCAAAACTGTTCTGGGTCTTATCCTTGAGCCCCTCCCGAAGCGCCGTCAAGATGCTTACCCCATCGGAATAAATACCGACATTAGTACCATACCAGAAATACCCTTCAACCCCATTTGGATTCAGTTCGATGGCTTTTTCCGCATACTGCATCCCTTTTTTACCCCATTCCTTACAGACTTCTTCCCAACCCTGGCGTTCCGATTTCTTGACTGCATTGGCGTATTCCCTGCAGGACTTGGCCGCCATCCAGTTGGCCCGGTAGAGGCCCGGCGCTTTTTTCACCGCTTCCAGGGTCAAATCGCGGGCCTTTTGGGTATTTTCCAGGCCGCCCGCTTTGAGGAGTTCATCAGCGATATCAAGGGGATCGGCATGAGTCGGCGGAACCGCTTCCTTTACCGTTTCAACGACAGCTTCGGCAGCTTCTTCGGCTTCCGATACCACTTCTTGTGCATTTCCTGCTTCCGCAGCAACCGTTGCCGCGGCTTCCCCGACTTCCGTTACCGCTTCGGCCTTGGCCACACTTTCAATGCCTGCGGCATCAGCCGGGGCCGCTTCCTCGGCCCAGACGACCGGCGTCCAGAGCAGCAAAGCAAACACGATCAAAAGAACAGAACCCGTTTTAGTTTTCATGCGCGCACCTCCGATAAATATTGTGAGTATTGGACAATTATGGTCGTATAATGTTGATTATCCGGAAGAGATCTCGTTTATTGCAGGAGAGCCGGTCGTTTGTGGAGGCGGCATCCGGATTCGAACCGGAGAATATCGGCTTTGCAGGCCGTTGCCTTACCACTTGGCTATGCCGCCCAAAAAAAATGGAGCGGGAAACGAGATTCGAACTCGCGACTTCGACCTTGGCAAGGTCGCACTCTACCACTGAGTTATTCCCGCTCATTGAATTATGTAAATTAATGATCCGCTCGTTAAATGTCAATAAAAAAATGCTTCGGATTCATGCGGGAATAAAATCCGCGGGTCTTACCGCCTTCAGCGAAATCGCCGATTCCGGGCAGGTGATCTGGCA
>CAYZXZ010000210.1:0-4151 GCA_964481615.1 uncultured Desulfobacteraceae bacterium
ACCGGATATGGTTTTTCGGCAGCATTTTGCCGATCCAGAAGGGCATGTCCGGCGGCGGCAAGGGGCGTATCATGGCCGGTCCTTTCTTTTGTTTTTAATTTTTTTTGGGTTCTTTTTCGAGAGGGGGGCTTGGAAAACCAATACCATCATTGCTAAGGCAAAACAGCGGTTTCGTCAACAATGATTTGAAAATAATTTTTTCAAAGGAGATGTCAAATGGAATGTTTTTCACGGAAGCTTTTTGCGAATTGCCGCCGAATATGATATTTGAATCCATGCGCATAAAAATTGCGTGGATTCAGAGAAAAGGTTGTACGGGACCATGTTCATCCGCATGAGAATCAGCCGGCCGCAAAAATGTTCACGGACATCTATCCGTGCCGAAATGATGAAATGAAAAATCGAGCGAAAACAGAAAAACGATCCGGAAAAGGTCGGCTGATCGCCTGTGGCCTGTTTTTTTTACTGGTCGGCGCGTTGGCGGCTCTGGCCGTATGGGAGATGCAAACCTCGCGGATACAGGCCAGGGTTTTTTCCCGCATCTCCGCGGGTTTCAACTGGCAGGTCGGCCCCGGCGAAAGCGCCGACATCCGGTTTCCGTCCCACGGCCCCTATGACCTGCGGCTTGGCTATGTCCGGGTCCCGGAATGGCGCGAAAAATTGACGGCCGGCGGGTATGCGGTAACGGCTCAGGCCCGCTGGTCGCCGGAACTGCTCCGTTATACGGATCTGGGGATTTTCCCGGTCTATTCCGGAAAGACTCAGGCGGGGATCGCGATCTATGACCGCAGGGACCGCCAGATCATGCACGCCCGTTTTCCCCAGCGGGTCTATCAGGGGTATGACGCCATTCCGCCGATCCTGATCCGCATGCTTCTCTATATTGAAAACCGGTATCTGTTTGAAACCACGTCGCCGTATCAAAACCCCGCCATTGAATGGAAACGCCAGGGTAAAGCCCTGATCGACGCGGCCATCAATCTGTTCGATGATGATCATCACGTGGTCGGCGGCAGCACCCTGGCCACTCAGATCGAAAAGTTCCGGCATTCTCCAGGCGGCATCACCACAGGGGCCGGCGAAAAGCTCCGGCAGGTCGTATCGGCTTCCCTGAAAGCGTACAAGTGGGGTGAGTGGACCACGGACGTCCGGCGGCGCATCGTGCTGGATTACATCAATTCCATCCCTCTGGCCGCGGCGCCGGGCTACGGGGAAGTCATCGGCCTGGGGGACGGGCTCTGGGCCTGGTACGGTATGGATTTCGAAACGGTCAACCGATTGCTGCGGGATCTGGAACGGGGCGTGCCCGACCGCCATGTACGGGAGCAGACCGGCACGGCGGTCAAGACCGTCCTCAGCCTTTTCCTAGCCCAGCGTCGTCCGTCCGCATACCTGCTGGCCAACCGCGGGTCCCTTGAGGATCTTACCGACAGTTATCTGCGGCTGATGACAAAAGATGGCCTGTTCTCGCCCGCCATCCGGGATGCGGCCCTGGCGGCCGACCTGTCTTTTTCCAGGGAAGCCGAAATCATATACCGGCTCGATCCATCCCGGCGCAAAGCCGCTAACTTGATCCGTTCCCGGCTCCTGGCCAATCTCGGCATGGACCGGATGTATGATCTGGACCGCATCGATCTGGATGTCAAAACCACCATTGATCTGGATCTCCAGGGAAAAGCCACGGACATGCTGATGGGGCTTCGCAGCCCTTACAATGTTGAAAAAGCGGGGCTGATCGCGCCATACCTGCTGGAAAAGGGTGATCCCACCCGGGTGGTCTACAGTTTCAGCCTGTACGAGGCCGCGCCCGCCGGCAACCTGCTGCGGGTGCAGACCAACACCTATGACGGCCCGTTCAATATCGACGAGCAGACCAAGCTCGACCTGGGGTCTTCGGCCAAATTGCGGACCCTGGTTCATTACCTGGAAATCATCGCGGAACTCCATCAGGTTTACAGCGGTATGGCTGATGCGCAACTGTCGCTGATCGCCGCCCGGGAAACCATGGATCCATTGACCGGCTGGGCAGTCGGTTATGTGCGGGGCAACCGGGACCGGGGTCTTTCGGTCATGCTGGCCGCGGCCATGGACCGACGGTATTCGGCCAGTCCGGCGGAACGCTTTTTCACCGGAGGGGGGCTCCATACCTTTTCCAATTTCAGCCGGGATGACAACAAGCGGGTCATGTCCGTGCGGGATGCCTTCAAAAATTCCGTCAATCTGGTCTTTATCCGGATGATGAGG
Source organism: uncultured Desulfobacteraceae bacterium (assembly GCA_964481615.1). GTDB lineage: Bacteria > Desulfobacterota > Desulfobacteria > Desulfobacterales > Desulfosalsimonadaceae > SURF-33. The sequence continues at coordinate 2,245 of CAYZXZ010000210.1, forward strand.
GATATCGTCCATTACCATATTTTCCAGCGATACGGCACCACGCCGCGGGCCCTGGAAAAAATCGATGAATCGCAAAAACAACGGCTGCTATCGGTGTTCGCCGACAGGGAGGGAATTGTTTTTATCCGGCGTTTTTATGGACAATATGCTCGGAAAACAACAGCAGATGCCGGGCCTCTGCTGTTTGAGGCAATCCAGCCGGTGCCCGCGCATTTGTCGGCGGTGTTCCGGTTTCTGGAGCCGGACGCGACCATCGACGCTTTTTCGATTTTTCTGAATCAACACCTGCCGGATTCCAGGCTGACCAAGTCGTTCATATACAAGCTTTATAAGGATTACGCGCCTGGAAGATTCACACTGGCCGACATCGGATACATCGCCAATGTGCATCCCCTTGAACTCTGGGTTGTCCGGTATCTCCGGGACCATCCCGGGGCGGACATCCGGCGGATCATAGCCGACAGTGAGGACGTGCGCCAGGAAGTCTATCAGTGGCTTTTTAAGACGCGCAGCAAGAGGAAGCAATTTCAGCGGATCCGGACGATTATCGAGCTGGAGGCTTTTCAGGACATTCTCCGGGCATGGCAACGCGTGGGATATCCCTTTGACTACCTGATCCCGTCCTATGCCAGCACCATCGGGAGTTCGGCGGATCGGCCAGGGGCACTGTCAGAGCTGTCTGGTATTATTTTAAACAACGGGATAAGAAAGCCGATGGTGCGGGACCAGTGGCTTCATTTCGGCATGGATACGCCCTATGAAACCCGCCTGGAGCGTACGGGACCTGCGGGTGAGCGTGTTTTGGCGACAGAAGTGGCTCAGACCGTCAAGGGGGCCATGCTGGATGTGGTGACCGACGGCACGGCCCGGCGCCTGCAGAAAGGGATTTCCCTGTCGGGCGGGCGTTTTGCTCTCATCGGCGGAAAGACGGGCACCGGGGATCACCGGTACAAGACCTTCGGCCCGGGCGGTATTCTCATCGGCGATAGGGTGGTCAACCGGACCGCGACCTTTGTTTTTTTCATCGGAGACCGGTTTTTCGGAACCATCACCGCTTATGTCGCCGGCCCGACCGCTGGGGATTACGTATTTTCCAGTTCGCTGCCGGTCCAGGTGCTGAAGATGATGCTCCCGGATCTCGCTCCCCTGCTGGAAATTTCGGAAGAAGAAATCCGCGGATAAAGCCGATTAAAAAAGAGGATAAAAAAGGCGACAGAGGGCCGCAAAATCAACAGGCGCGCCCTCTATCGCAGGGGGAGGGGACTTTACACGTTACAACTTATTCCGATTCGCATTCAAGCGGCATCTGTGTTGGCTGCGTCGTCGGCTCCTCGACTTACTGGCAGTAAGCCTGCGTCGCCTCCTCCTTGCCTCCTTGATGTCATCTTGAATGCAAAATGGAATTACTTTTTCATGTGTTTCATGAAAACAGCCTCGGCTTTGGCGGCGGCATTTTCCGCCCGGTCGGCGGCGGCAGCAGCCCTGTCAGCCGCCTGCTTGGATGCTGCAACGGCCTTGTCGGCGTTGGCGCAGCAATCTTCAGCCGTTTTTTTCGCTGCGGCTGCAGCGGCCATGGCGTTGTCGGCTTTCAGGGAGACTTCGTCAACTTTGGCCTGGAGTTCTTTCACCGATGCGCATGTGGCGCAGCCGCTGGCCATGAACATCAGGGCCATCAGAACGATGCAGACACGAAACATTTTGGATCCTTTGAGATTCTTCATTTTTTTTCTCCTTTTACTTTTTCATGTGTTTCATGAAAACAGCCTCGGCTTTGGCGGCAGCATTTTCCGCCCGGTCGGCGGCGGCGGCGGCCCGGTCAGCCGCCTGCTTGGATGCTGCAACAGCCTTGTCGGCGTTGGCGCGGCAATCTTCAGCCGTTTTTTTCGCTGCGGCTGCAGCGGCCATGG
>CAYZXZ010000211.1:0-4108 GCA_964481615.1 uncultured Desulfobacteraceae bacterium
GGCGAAGCTCAAGCCTTACTTCGACAAGAAGTTCGGGACGGTGACGGCCGGCAATTGAGTACGCAATGGACAGGGATGTGAATGTTCCACGTCCGCCCGGGATCTCTTATGCCAGCACCAGATCATCCAGATCCGATGCATCCCGTACAACGCAAGACCACCGACGGCAAGAAAGTGTATTACCGTCAACAGATGCAGCATCAGCGGTGTCATGTCTCATCTCACCAAAGGCCGTTTTTGAACCCATTCCTCGATGCCGCCTTCAAAATTGACCGCGGCCGGCAGCCCGCTGAGTTGATGCACCAGCCAACTATAACCGGAGCGGATGCCGCCGCTGCAATAATAAACCACCGGTTTTTTTAAATCCACTCCCTGGTCCAGGAGCAGCGCCTTGAGTTCTTCAGGGGAGAGGGCTCGCCGATGACGGCCCTGATAAAATTTTTCCCAGGAAATATGGATCGCCCCCGGCAGATGCCCGAGCAGCCACTCTGTAAAATAGCCGCGGGCGTCGATCAAACAGAGCTGATCCTTTTGCGCGGCGATCTGCTCGCTGTCCATGTAGAAATGGGGCTGCAGATTGACCCGGTATTCCGCCGGAGGGCGTTTATTGACGGTATCCGAACTCAGAGGCTGTTTTTCGGCCTGCCAGCCTTGGATTCCGCCGGTAAGAAAATAAACGGGGCCCTGATGCCCCAGCCAGGCAAGCACCCAGACCAGCCAGCCTTCTCCACCCCAACTGGTGTCCGCATCCCCATAGACCAGAACCGCGTCGGTATGGCGTATGCCCATGGAACCCAATGCCGCGGCCAGCTCTTCAGGCGGGAAAATGCGCCATTTTACACCGCCTGCATCCGTGCGGGTGTAATTTTCCCAGAAAAAGGTGCGCGCGCCGGGAATATGACCCTGTTGCCATTCCTTTTCCGCTCTGGCATCCAGCACGATCACGTCCTGCAGCAGGGCGGCTTTGGACGGTTCAATGCGCCGCAGATCAAAGGCCCACAATGCCGTAGGAGTCATGACCATGGCAAAGACGGTGATGAATAGAAAAATCATCCAATATATCATCTTCTTGCATTCACGTTTTTGTTTGACGGCGCACATCATTTTATCTCCTGTTTCATATTTTTTTCCGATTCGCCATGATGCGATTCCGATCCATCCATGCTTCCCGTGCCACGATCCATAAAATTTTACCGCCGGCCCGGATCACGCCGCCGAATGTGCGGCTGATTTTGGATTTTCCGGCCAGACGGGGCAGGTAAGCGACGGGGATCTCCCGTACGCGTAGATGATGTTGCAATGCCTTGATCTGCATTTCAATGGTCCAGCCGTAATTGCGATCCCGCATGTCGAGTTTCTGCAGGGCCTCCCGCCGCACCGCCCGCATGGGGCCGAGATCCTGGTAATCAAAACCCCAGAGCAGGCCGATAAGAAAGGTGGCCAGACGATTGCCCATGCGCTGCTGCAAACTCAGGGCTGTTCGGTTTTGGGGGATTCGTCTGGCCAGCACCAGATCCAGTTTGTCGCGGATCAGCGGCATCAGCACTTCGTTTAGGGCCGCGTGGTTATCGCTGCCGTCGCCATCGGCAAAGGCGACGATCGCCGGAGGGTCATTGCGCAGCCGGTCGATTCCGGAAAGGCAGGCCCGGCCGTAGCCCAGCCGGTTTTCACGGACAACATGAGCGCCGACGGCACGGGCGATGTCTCCCGTGCCGTCGGTTGAGCCGTTATCAACCACAATGACCTGATCCACCGATTTCGGAATATGGTCCAAGACCTGGGATATGGATTCGGCTTCATTATGTGCCGGAATGATCAGGGCAATGCGGTTCCGGTGGATCATTTCTATGCCTATCGCATAGGTTGATATGTAAGCGCAAGGGTCGTGGTCGCCCCTTTTGCGGTTGTCTCTCCCCATATTGCCGGGGCATAACCCAGCTCAATACCTATTGTTTGCGTTATCTGGTATCCGACGGCCAGATCCAGTCTGGCCAGATCATATTCCAGCGTGTTGGTCGGGTTGCCGAAATCATCCATAATATCATCGCCGTTGCCGAGGCCGATGATGGCGTCTATTTTGGCCCGGGCATAGAAATTTTGTCCCAGATCAGACCCGACTTCCACCAGGTACCGGAATTCGTCACTCGGTTTTTTTGCGCGCCAGCGATAGGCGGCTTCCAGATTTATGTATCCGGGTATCGTGGGCCAGAGGGACCGGCCGTAGAGCAATCGCAATTCATAGTCGTACTGGCCGTTGCCCAGGGGAAGGGGATCGTCTTTATCATAGAGTTCCGGGATTTTGATCAGCCCCTGGGTGGAAAAGATGCCGATGTCGCTGCCGTGCAGTCTGTAGCGCGCTCCCAGATCCACATCGCCCATGCCGTTTCCGTCATATTTGTAATAATCGTCTTCCCGCTTAATGTCTTTGTAATAAAGCGATGCCAAGACCGTCAGCTCATTGATGACCCCGTATTCCATGTAATAGTTCAGACTGATATCCCGAAATTCACCGTTATCCGCCATGGGGCGGCTGTCGCCGGCCGAATTGAATTTTTTTTCGGCAAAATAATAGTTTGCGGCAAAACGGTGATAACTCTTGCCTTTTTCCATGGTCCACGCCCCGGCAAACAGCAGGGTCGTATTCAGAAATATCATGCAGACAGCCAGTAACATGCCGCATGTGATGCTTTTTTTCATAGGGTTGTTTCCTCTGGTTTTTAAAAATCATTTTCCTGTTTGAGTTTTCGGACCAGAATCGGAATCAGCGACACCATGCCGATCAAAAGGATGCCGATAACAAAACCCGGGGATATGTTTCCTTTGAGCAGATCGAGCAGAGAGCTGGAAAACACGATAAACGCGATGCATGCCGGAAGCATGCAAAAAAAGGATGTTGCGGCATAGGGAAGAAATTTAATGGGTGTCAGTCCGAACGCATAGTTGAGCAGATTATAGGGAAACAGCGGAACCAGGCGGGTGAATGCAACAATTTTCCATCCGTTTTTCTCCACGCCGCGGTCCAGTTGCCGCCACCGGGGGCCGGTCAGTTTTGCCTGGATCCAGTCCCGGGCCACATACCGCGAAATCAGAAAAGCCAGGCATGCCCCGGCGGTGGCGCCCGTTATGGTGTAAACCACCCCCCAGATCGGCCCGAAGAGAATCCCGCCGACAATGGTGATGGGAAGTCCGGGCAGAAACAAGGACGGCGCAATGGTATATAAAAGGATGTATGCCGCTGGCGCCATTCCCCCCAGTGACGCGATCGTCCGGCGCAGCGTTTCAGAATCGAAATATTCGTGGATGCCATTAAAACGGATGCCCGCGGCAATAGCCGCAACCAGTATCAGGATGATGATTTTTATCGCCTTTGCGCCACCGGCACCCGTCCGGCCCGATACGGGCGAAAAATTCCTTTCCCGCACGGCGGCGGCCGGGTGGTTTTTCCGCAGATAACGTTTCAGCCGGATCCGGTTGAAATACGTCACCGGGGCTTTGGCGGCCTTTCGTTTTCCGGCGGAAACGGCTTCCGGATAAAATATCGCGTCGAGAATGTGATCCGTGGGGGTTTTTTTATTGAGAAACCCGGCGCATCCGGCGCAATAGGTCAGCAGGCGGCGGCCCCCTGCTTCTTCCCTGCGCAAATCCCCCCACTTGGATGAAAATTCAGGCGCCACAAACTCCACGGCCCCGCCTTCACCACAGCACAGGGTTTTCTTTTTGCTATGGTGCATTTCTTCAACGGTAAATCCTTTGGCCGCGGCCAGTTCCCGGACAGCCGCCTGTATGGCGTCGTCGTTTCGGATAACACAGGGATCATGGATGGAAACCGGATGATTCGCAAAAGCAGACAGTTTCGTTTTAGCAGGTCCGGACAGACCGTTATCGGATAAAAACTGATAGACGGATATCACCTCAAGAGGAGCACCATGGGTTGTCATCATCTTGTAGCAGTTTGGACAGGCGACCATCACGGTTTTCACGCCGTGCGCCGTCAGCCAGGTTTTCATTTCCGTAAACATTTCATGGAAAAATTCACTTCTTCCCAGGTCATGGGATGGCTTGCAGCAGCAGTCCAGAACGATTCCCGTTTCAGGTACCAGGTTTTTGA
>CAYZXZ010000212.1:0-4088 GCA_964481615.1 uncultured Desulfobacteraceae bacterium
AAATTTTGCGCCCACCAAAACCAAAAACCGGGGTTTTCTGTCAGACACTAAATAATTCAAACAAAGGAGTAAAATTATGTCCCCGAGGAGCATGCTTTTCACCTCTGAATCCGTTACGGAAGGTCATCCCGACAAAGTGGCCGACGCCATTTCCGATGCCGTTTTAGACGCCATCATGGCCCAGGATAAAAATTGCCGCGTTGCCTGCGAAACCCTGGTAGCCACGGGCCTTGCCTTTATCGCCGGCGAAATCACTACGAGCTGTTATGTGGACATGCCGCAGATCGTCAGGAGCACCATCCGCGATATCGGGTACAATTCATCCCGCATGGGATTCGACTGGCAGACCTGCTCGGTGATCACCAGCATCGGCCAGCAGTCGCCCGACATCGCCCAAGGGGTCAATGTGGGGGAAGGGCTCTACAAAGACCAGGGCGCCGGTGACCAGGGACTGATGTTCGGGTTTGCCTGCGATGAAACTCCGGAATTAATGCCCATGCCCATCTCGTTCGCCCACAAGCTCACCCATCGACTGACAACCGTAAGAAAAAACAAGGCTCTTGATTTTTTGCGGCCGGACGGAAAATCCCAGGTTACCATCGAATACGAGGACTGCATCCCGAAGCGGGTGGATACGGTGGTAGTCTCGGCGCAGCACAAAGAGGATATCAGTTATAGCGATCTCCAGGAGGCCATCATCGAAGATGTTGTCAAGAAAGTGATCCCCCGGGAGATGATCGACGGCGACACCCGGTATTTCATCAACCCCACGGGCCGTTTTGTCATCGGCGGTCCCATGGGGGACTGCGGCCTGACCGGGCGAAAAATCATCGTGGATACCTACGGCGGGCAGGGAAGCCACGGCGGCGGATGTTTTTCCGGTAAAGATCCCTCGAAGGTCGACCGGAGCGCATCCTACATGGGGCGACATATCGCAAAGAACATGGTGGCATCGGGAATCGCCAAAAAATGCGAGGTGCAGGTCGCCTATGCCATCGGCGTGGCCGAGCCGGTTTCCGTCATGATCGACTTTTTCGGCACCGGAAAAATTCCCGAAAGCCAGGCCGTGAAAATCGTCCGGGAGATATTCGACCTGCGGCCGGCCGCCATCATCGAATATCTGGATCTGCTTCGACCGATTTACAGAAAAACCGCCGCATACGGCCATTTCGGCAGAAATGATCCGGATTTCACATGGGAGCAAACCAACCGGGCAGATGAGATCCGGGCCAAAGCCGGCGTCTGAAAATTATTTTTATTTTGACGTGAACACAAACGCGCCGTTCCAGTCGTCGGGCGGCGCGTTTTCCCGGTATACAACGCAACGATCGATCATTACGCGGCTCGGGGCGTCGTCGGGCGACATGACCAGAACCTGGCGGAACCGCGCTTCGGCCGCGTCCCATTGCCGTTGCCGGTAGGCTTCAAGTCCCGAGGCATAGAGGGACAGGGTTTCCATTGCCGGCGAATCCACCTTGCCCAAATAGCCGATCAGTTCGTAAATCTTGATCGGTACGGCTTTTCCCACCACATTGACCGCGTCAAGTTCCCGTGCCACCATTTTTTCCCTGACCTGCTCATAGGTCGTTTCGCTGATCATGGCATAGGTGCCGTATTGTTTGTTGACCCCCTCCAGCCGGGCAGCGGTGTTGACCGTGTCACCCATCATGGTGTAATCAAACCGCTTTTTCGATCCCATGTTTCCCACCACTGCCGGTCCGCTGCACAGGCCGATGCGCATGCGGATGGTCAGTTGTTTCTCCTCTTCCCATTTTTCCCGCAAGACAACCAGCCGTTTCTGCATATCGATGCACGCGGCGCAGGCGGCGAGCGCATGATCAGCCTGGGGCACCGGCGCGCCGAACATGGCGATGATGGCATCGCCCTCGAACTTGTCCACAGTACCATTGTGCGCATGGATGATATCGGTCATCTCGGTGAGAAATTCATTTAACAGCTCCACCAGGGCTTCGGGGGAGAGTTTTTCCGATATGCCGGTAAAGCCTGCCACGTCCGAGAAAAAAGCCGTAATTTCGCGCCGTTCTCCTCCCAGGACGAGATCTTCCGGAGACCGGATCAGCTGATCCACCACCGCGGGCGATACATAAGTTGAAAAGGCGCTCCGGATAAACCGCTTCTCGCTCTCTTCCACCAGGTAACGGTATGCGGACACGATCACATAGACCAGCAGCAGGGCCGTTAGCGGATAAACGATGTTAAAGATGATCCCGTTGCGGGTGAAAAAATAATAGGTCACGAATATATAACCGGATGTCATCAGAAAACCGCACGCGGCCCCGGCAACGACGCTGACCCTGGCGATCAGAAACCCCAGTAGTCCGCCCAGGATCAGAATGGCCAGCACGTTGATATAGGCGGCCCATGCCGGGTAAAACAGAAAATCCCCGGACAGAATCATATCGATCAGATTGGCATGGACCTCAACCCCCGGGAAAACCGTGGCAAAGGGGGTGACCCGCAGATCATAGATGCCCACCGCAGTGGCGCCGACTAGCACGATCCTGTCTTTCAACGCTCCTTCGGGCACATTTCCGTGGAGAATGTCGGTGGCGGAAATATGCGGAAAGGTTCGTGGACCTCCCCGGTAATTAACCATGATGCGTCCGAGTTCGTCGGTGGGTATCCGGCAATCGCCGATCATCAGGTTTGTCACACCGTGATCCGCCACCCGGACCATAACAGGCTTCCGCCAGTATGCGGAAAGGGCCTGCAAGGAAAGATTGGCATAGAGGTTGCCGTTGAATTTCAGCATGCCGTTGAGCCAGCGAAGTACGCCGTCGGGATCAGGGTCCATGTTGAAAAAACCGCTGTGGGAGGCAACTTTGGACAAAACGGGAATATTGGCTTCGGGAATGTAGATTTCCGGAAAAATCACCTCAAAGGACCGCTCCGATGCCCACCGGGTCTGCCGGATCAATGAATTATCAATCAGGGATGCCTGCTGCCGGATCTGCTCCTTGTCCTTGTGGGCGGTCTCGACCCCGCTCTGCTTGAAAAAATACCCCAGCACCACGGCGGCATCCGACCGCGCCACGGCTTCGGCCAGAAGCCGGTCATTGTCGTTTTCTTCCACCAGCAAATCAAGGTAGCCGACGACATCCGGAGCCCGGATATCCAGATCATCGAGCCGTCGGCCGATATCATGGATCACCCGGATTTCCCGGCCGTCGTCGGGTTCCACAAAGCAGATATCCAATGCGATCACCCGTGCCCCGGCTTCGGACAACCGGTCGATCAGGAGGGCGATCTTTTTGCGGGGCCAGATCCATTTCCCTTCATGATCGAGGCTTTTTTCATCGATCACGGCCAGCACGACTTCAGGCCCAGGCGCAATCTCACCCCGGGCCAGCAACCGCAGATCAATGGTCTTGAGTTCCATCAGGTCCAGAAAGGGTACGCGGACCAGGTAAGCGGCGATCCCCGCGCACACTACGACCAGGGTGATCCAGGCCGGGGATATTCTAAATCGCGGGCGCATGCGTCAATACCTGGCGGAGTGCAACGGATATGGGTTATTAGACAAGAGGGGCAAGGTATTTTCCCTCAATGAAATCAACAAGCTTTTCAATATCGTCCAGTCCGAACCGCGGCACCCGGATGGGAATGTTGATATCCGATACCAGAGCGATAAGCCGTTCATCATGGGCGCAAACCGGGGTTGCTGAACCTGAGGGTCTGAAAATCTCGATTTTCGGAAAGGGCGCCTGCTTGTAGCCTTCGGCTATCACCAAGTCCATATCCGAAAAATAAGGCGCCACCCGGGACAAATCCTCTCTGCTGTCCCCGGATGCAGGGTTCTTTCTGCGAATCACGGCTATCTTTTCATCCGAAATCACGGCCACCGCATCCGCTCCGGCCTGATAGTGGCGCCAGCTGTCCTTGCCCTTGGTATCGAGGCTGGATTCATGGACCGCGTGCTTGACGGTTCCGACCCGATATCCCCTGCCTTTCAGCTCTATCAAGAGCTTTTCAATCAGCGTTGTTTTTCCCGCATCCGCGTATCCCACAATGGAGATGATTGGCACCATGTTGTTCCTTTTTACACGCGCATCAAATATGGAAAATCT
>CAYZXZ010000213.1:0-4046 GCA_964481615.1 uncultured Desulfobacteraceae bacterium
GATGGCGCTGGCCGGATACTCAATGGTGTCTCCCATAAATATTGGGCAACCCGTTTGTTGGCGATTATTGACGGCATTAGCGTCTTAACCACCCATGTCATTTTTTCTGAAATCGGGCCGGGCCATCTAAAACCGTACGGATAATGCGGGAAAAATCAAGAATACGGTAAGGCTTCGACACATACGCCTTGATGCCGATAGCCAGGGCCGCCTCCTCGCGGATGGATTCGCTGTGACCCGTGCACATGATAAGGGGCATGTCTGGCCGGAGGTTTAAGATCTCTTTGGCAAGCACATCGCCGGTCATGTCCGGCATCACCATGTCCGTGATGACCAGGTCAAAGGCATGGGGATCGGCCGCAAAGCGTTTCAGGGCCGCCGTGCTGCACGTTTGAATTTCAACGACATATCCTAGATGTTCGAGCAGTTCCCGCCCCACTTGCACGATGCTTTCCTCGTCATCGACAAATAAAATCCTTTCGTTACCCGGCAAGGGGGCATGGGAAGCGTTTTGGGAACCATCCGCCGCATGGACTGTTTCGGTCGCGTCGGCGCTGGATCGCGGCAGATAGACATAAAACGCCGTTCCTTCACCCGGAGCGCTCTCAACCATCACAATACCATCATGAGCGGCGACGATATTGCGGACGATGGCCAGTCCCAGGCCTGTCCCTTCATGGGACAGCTTGGTTGTGTAATAGGGATCAAAAATCCGCTCCATGACATCCCTGGACATGCCCGGTCCCGTGTCCCTGACACAAATTTTTACATACGGTCCCGGTTTCAGACCGGCCTGGGCCGCGGCATCGGTTTTCGTCACGTCGACGGGAAGGGCCAGGACGTCGATTTTGCCGCCGCCGTCTTTCATGACATGACACGCATTGGTGAAAAGGTTTAGCATAACCTGCTGAATCTGGACCGGATCCACATCGATCATGTCGGATGCGGGAGCGGCGGAATAGCGGATCCGGACATCGGCCGGCAGGGACGGAGACACCATTTTGACGGCATCCGAAATGACCGAAGCAACCATCAGGGGCGTCCTGTCAGGATCAATCTGGCGGCTGAATGCCAGGATCTGACGGATCAGTTCCTTTGCCTGCCAGCAGACCATGTCCATCTTTTGCAAGTAGCGACCGACGTCGGATGTTTTCGAAACATGCAATTGAGACAGCTCGGTATATCCTATAACAGCCGAAAGAATATTGTTAAAATCATGAGCGATGCCCGCGGCCAGGGTTCCCATGGCTTCCATTTTCTGAGATTGCCGCAACTGATTCTCGAGCTTTTTTCTTTCCGCGTCGGCCGCCTTCAAATCCGTGATATCATTGGCCACAATGGTGACCCGAACCGGCCTTCCGCCTTCAAAAAAATACCTGGAATTCACCATGAACCAGATGTTTTTGCCGTGTTTGGTTTTGATCCGGTACTCAATGATTCCGGAGAGGTCCTTTCCCTTGCGAACCTGCTTGAAACGCTCCCTGAACTGCGACCGGCTCTCTTCTGACAGAAGATTTTCAATTTTCATGGAAAGCAGTTCCGTCCGGCTGTATCCGGTATATTCGATCAGAATATCATTGACGCTGATCAGCCTTCCCGTTGCGATATCGATTTCACAGATGGCCGCCGGCGCGAAATTAACCAGCTGGCGATATTTTTCCTCGCTTTCCCGAAGGGCATGTTCCGTCTTTTTGCGAGCCGTGATATCCCGGGCAACCCCTTGAAAACCGATAACCCGTCCGTTTTTCTGGCGTTTCAACGATACCGACGCGTCCAGGTGGCCACTGTTGCCGTCCTTTTTGATGATTTCCCAGTCAAACCCCTTATCGGGCAAGCCGGTCCGAAAGACGCGATTAAAGGTGACAAATACCTTTCTGGCGTTGGTTTCATCCATGAAAGCACGAAAGTTGAGACCCGTCAGTTCGGATCGGGAATAGCCAAGGATGCGACTTAATGAATCATTAAAAAAAGTGAGACTGCCAGCCATATCAACCTCGAAATAGCCGTCTTCGATGCTGTCGAGAATCGTTCGGTATTTTTCCTCACTCTCGATCAAAGCCTGTTCGGATCGATCAAGCCGGATGGCGACCCTTAGAAACAAAACAGAAAAAACCGGAGTGAGCAGCAGCGGAATCAAGATACTGTGGATTATCCCCTGGTAGGTGGCGCCGCCGGTCAGTTGGGACATGAGCAAATAGGCCAATGCGGACGCCAGCGTGGCAAAGCCCGTAATAAAAGCGGTCGTCACCGCCAGTCCAGATTTGCGGATCAGCCGTTCGATCATGGGGGAGCCTCATGACGATTTTTTACTGACATTTTTTCACCCCTCTATTATCGATTCTGGTCCGGCAGAGTCGTTACGGGATCTCTCTGCTGGAAAACGAATGTCAAAGCGAGTTCCCTTTCCTTCCTGGCTGGTGCACAGAATCCTGCCGCCGAGACTCTGGGTAACCAGATTGTAGACCAGGTGCATGCCGAGACCGGTGCCGCCGCGGGACCGCCTGGTGGTGAAAAACGGCTCAAAGATTTTTTCCAGAGTATCCGGGTCCATTCCCTTTCCATTGTCTTCGTAACCGATCCGGATCTCATTATCCGTCTGGGCGATATCGATGATGATATCACCGCCCGCATCTTTTTCAAATCCGTGAATGAACGAATTCATGATAAGATTGGTCAGAATCTGCGCCAGCACTCCCGGATAACTGTCGATCTCCAGCGTATCCGGGCAGTTGACCGTGATGGTGTGTTTGATTTTTTTAAATTCCGGACGGATGCTCGACAACACCTCACCGATGTACTGGGCGACGTTGAACCTCCGTCTGGTCTCGGCCGACTGATCCACGGCAACCTGCTTGAAACTTCTGATCAGATCCGCGGCCCGCCTGAGGTTGGTCAGAATCATCCTGGAAGATTCCCTTGCCGCTTCTAAAAATCTGACGGTTTCCCCGGCATCCGGGGCGTCTTTCGATATGCACGCAAACATGTCGGCGGTTTTTTCCTGAAGATAGGATGCCGCCGTCACTGCCACGCCAAGCGGCGTATTGACTTCATGGGCCACGCCGGCCACCAGGCGGCCCAGTGATACCATTTTCTCGGATTCCACCAGGTGTTTCCGCGTCCGTTTCAAGGTATCTATCGATGCCTCCAGTTCGGCGGTGCGCAACTGGACCCGCGCCTCCAGTTCCTCGTTGAGTTTCCGGATCTCGTTTTCGGCGTTTTTCCTTTCCGTGATATCGGTCACCATGGCAAAGGAGCCGGATGGGGACGCGCCATCAAACAGCGGTGTCGCCTTGATCAGACAATGTACCGTACTATCGTCTTGCCGACGAAAAGCAATTTCATAGGTGCTCCGTTTGCCTTGGCTGCGAAGCGTCAGCTCTTTTTTGAAAATATCCGCGTTGTCAAGGTCAAGGGTCGTCAGCAGATTCCTTCCGATGACCTGATCACGGGCCATGCCGAGAATCTTGCACATTTCCGGATTAACCTCCCGGATAAAACCCGCGCTGTCGAGTTCGATAAACCCTTCTTTTGCCGTGCGAATCAGGTTCCGCCATTTTTCCTCGGCGCTCTTGAGCCCTTCATACAGCAAGGCGTTTTCAAGTGAAACGGCGGCCTGTGAGGCGATAATCCCGATGGTTTCCTGCCGCTTCCTGGTGAACACGCCGGAGGCGAGATTGTTCTGTGCATAAAGGATGGCGACCAGATTGTTCTGGTGGATGATGGGCACGCAGAGAACGGATTTCGTCTTCTGCCGGCGGATGACGGGATCTTCGGAAAAAAATTCGACTTCGGATGCGTTATCGATGAAAAGAGGATCCCGGGTCCTTTCCACGAACCGGATAATCGATTGCGGGAGATCGGAGGATTCCAGCGGTATGGCGCAGGATACCCGGACTTCGTCGTCGACTTTTGTTTTTTCCGCTTCAACAAACAATTCTTCCTTACGCTTGAGCAAAAGACTTCCGGCTTCGGCACCGGCATTCTCAAAGACAATGATCATGAGCTTTCTTAGCAATTCTTCCAGGACGATTTCCCCGGACATGACC
>CAYZXZ010000214.1:0-3814 GCA_964481615.1 uncultured Desulfobacteraceae bacterium
ACGCCCTGCAAAAGTTTATCCCCCTCTATTAACGCTTATCTCTGAAACTCCAGATCAAGTCGTAGAAAGCAATCTCTTATCTCTCTTTATCTCTGATTCGGCCATCAATTTCTCCCAGGCACCCATCAGGGTCCGAAATCCGCCACTGAGGTTCCGGGATTCAAATCCGTTCTGGATTAAAATCCGATGCGCGATATATCCCCTGAAGCCGACGGCGCAAAAGGGTATATAACGCTTTTGCGGGTCCAGACCGGCAAGGCGGTTTCGCAGATCATGCAAGGGAATATGCAGTGCTCCTTTGATTTCACCAGATTGTTTCAGCTCAATTCTGTTTCTCACATCAAGGAGAACATCTTTGTCGGGATCAAGTCCGGCAAGCGCGTCCAAGTTGATGTTGCGGACATCGCCCCGGATCAGGTTGGCCGCAACGAAACCGGCGATATTGACCGGGTCCTTGGCCGAGGAATAAGGAGGCGCATACGCCAGTTCAAGCTCCTCGAGATGAAAGACCGTCATGGAACCGTGAATAGCCGTGGCGATGACATCGATGCGCTTGTCCACACCCTCTTTCCCGAAAATCTGGGCCCCGAGGATTTTGCCTTTGTTTGGAGTGAACAACAGCTTGACGGCCATCATTTCCGCGCCGGGATAATAGGAGGCATGCGATCCCGAATGGGTATAACTGGCCAGATAAGGCATGTTCTGGGCATGCAGGGTTTTCTCATTCAGCCCTGTGGATGCCAGGGTCGCGTCAAAGATTTTGACAACCGACGTGCCCAGGGTGCCCTTGAAGATCGAAGACCGTCCCATGATATTATCCGCCGCGATTCTGCCCTGCTTGTTGGCCGGACCCGCAAGGGGCGTCATAACGCGCCTGCCGGTCAGATAATCGAAAATCTCGGCCGCATCGCCCACCGCGTAAATATCCGGGTCTGAGGTGCGCATGGCCGCATCCACCAGGATGCCGCCCATGGGACCAATTTCCAGGCCGGCATCCTTTGCCAGCCGGTTTTCCGGATGGATGCCCACGCACACAATAGCCAGATCGCAAAGGAGACGGCGGCCTTTTTCAGTTTCCACCGCCAGCCTGGCCCCTTCTTTTGCAAATGATTTTATGCCGTCGGACCGGATACAATCCACCCTTTTTTCTTCCAGATAGGCATGCACCAGACCGGCCATTTCATGATCCAAAAGCGGCATGACATGGTCAAGCCGCTCAACAATGGTGGTATTGACACCCCGGTGAACCAGGTTTTCAGTCATTTCAAGCCCGATAAAGCCACCGCCCACGACCACGGCCGATTCCGGCCTGTTCTGATCCACAAAAGCCTTGATCTTATCCATGTCCGGAATATTGCGAAGACTAAAAATATTTTCCAGATCGATCCCGGCAAGAGGCGGCTTGACCGGTTCGGCACCGGGCGCAAGAATCAGTTTATCATAGGTTTCCCCGTAGGTCTTCCCGGTGGCGAGATTTTTCACCGTCAGGATTTTCTTTTCCCGGTCAATGGCCATGACTTCGGAAAACACACGGACATCGATGGCATAGCGATCCTGAAAATCCTTAGGGGTGGTCGCCAGAAGATCCTGCCGTTTTTTGATGATATCGCCGATATAATACGGCAGCCCGCAGTTGGCGAATGAGATGAACTCCCCTCTTTCAAACAGAATGATTTCGGCCCGTTCATTAAGACGCCGTGCCCGGGCCGCGGCAGTGGCGCCGCCGGCCACGCCGCCGACAATCACCAGTTTCATTTTTTGGTATCCTTTCCCTGTCTGCGGGCAGGGCCGGTTGTGCTTGTGGGCCGCGCTCCTGCGGTTTGATTTTTAAATCGGCAGACATCTTGAAGGTCATCTTGACGCTCTGATGCGGATGCGCTTTACGGCTTTCAAATCTAAAAGTTGATTACCTTGTCCGCCAGTTGCATGGCGGTGACGATATCGAGCATGTTGGTGGTCTGGCCGACCTCTTTCTGATCCAGAAGGTTAAAATGGGTCAGGCAGGTGCCGCACACCAGTATGATTATGCCTTCTTTTTCAAGGGCCGTCAATTCCGAAAGCACGGCGGAGCCGGAAACGGCTAGCTTGACGCCGTTGTTTAAAAACACCAGGCGCCAGAGTTCCCGACCCATTTCCCCGCAGGTTTTAATGAAACTGATCATCAGTTTTTTGCCGAGCTCATCATCACCGAACCCGATCCGGTCGGTAGTGATCATGACCATCACTTTTTTATCAGCGCGTTCCGCGGGCCTTGAAGGCTCCACTGATGCAGCCGGTTCCGGTGACGGTTCCGAACCGCGCCGACCGGTGATACGAAAAAATTCACCGTCGATTTCAACACTGGTCGCATAGGCTTGAGACTCGAGGAACCGGATGACATTCTGCCGGGCCGCGTCATTGTCGACAATAATCCGGATCTGACTCGGCCGTTCTTTTTCGACCATATCCCTTGCCAGCAGAACCGGCGCCGGACATTCCAGTTTTCGTGCGTCAATCTCCGTCATTATTCCCTCCGCGTTTTTGACGATAATTATAAAAATCGCTCTTCTGTGCCTTCCGAACCCACCTGAGCGCCTTTGTGGTTGCGATGGCATTGCTTTTTTGCCTTGCCGTTTTGATGCATTTTATATATTGTGAGCTTCTATATTTCAAATTTAAAATTTCTATCGTTTTTCCTGAATCATCGAAATTTTCAATACCTCCGGCGACACCGTCCGGTAATGCAGAACAGGAGGCTTTTCAATGGATGTGTGGCATCTGAAAATTTTTCAGCAGGTGGTGAAACTCAAAAGTTTTTCCCTCGCCGCCAAGGCCGTCAATCTGACCCAGCCGACGGTCAGCAGCCACATCAAGGATCTGGAAAACCACTTCGGATGCCGGTTGCTGGACCGTCTCGGCAGACAGGCCCTGCCGACCCGAGCAGGAGAGCTGCTCTTTTCACATGCCGAAAAAATTCTGGCCCAGTTGCAGGAAACGGAAACATCCATGGCCGGATTTCTTGGCAAAATCAGCGGCCGCCTGAGTATCGGGGGAAGCACCATCCCGGGCGGTTATATTTTGCCCAAAGTCATCGGCCGGTTTCTCAACGGGCATCAAAACGTTCACATTTCACTGATTGTCGGGGATACGGAACAGATTATCGAAGACATTCTCTCTTCCAGGCTTGAACTCGGCGTCGTGGGCGCCAGAAGCGAAACAGGTCGTATCCTCCAGACCCGACTGATCGAGGACGACATGCGCCTGATCGTGCCGGCGGACCATAAATGGGCGGGAAAAAAGCAGATCAGCCTGAAGATGATGCTGCCGGAACCGTTCATCATCCGGGAAAGCGGCTCTGGAACCCGCAAATCCCTGCAACAGCGTTTGTCGGAAATGGGCGACGACATCAGCAGGCTGAATATCATTGCCGAGATGGGTGGCACCGCTGCCGTGATCCAGGGGATCAAGAACAACATCGGCATCTCCATCCTCTCCCCGATAGCGGTGGCCGAAGAATTGGCCGCCGGCACCCTCAAGGCCCTGACCGTAAGCGGAATGCAGTTGAAGCGGCATTTTTACCTGACCGTCCACCAGGACCGGTCCGCATCCCCGCTGTGCGCGGCATTTACCGATTTTCTCAGGCAGTCTTTTTCAGCGGAAGCCAACCCATATCGATAACGTTGCACGATAATTCCATGAAAACCTTTTGGACAGATCGCACCGACCATAGAAATACGATCTACTTAAGCCTTACGGAACGTCAATCGTAACAAGATCCCTAGCAATTCACGGTGACCGTTAAAAACCTTTAAAATCAAGGGCGGCGCCTTTTGCT
>CAYZXZ010000215.1:0-3763 GCA_964481615.1 uncultured Desulfobacteraceae bacterium
CG
The DNA here is from genome assembly GCA_964481615.1 of uncultured Desulfobacteraceae bacterium. GTDB lineage: Bacteria > Desulfobacterota > Desulfobacteria > Desulfobacterales > Desulfosalsimonadaceae > SURF-33. The sequence goes on from CAYZXZ010000215.1 coordinate 3, forward strand.
TGACCGACGCCAACTCGCGTAACCTCCAGCAATTTATCACCCACTCCCAAAAAATGGACCGACGATCCGGCGCGATGCAAAAAAGCGGGCATCCCGGAAGAATCGCGGGTTTTTAAAACCAAGGATGAACTGGCGATAGAGATTGTCGATGACGCGGTAAAACAAGGTATTGAATTTGGCTGGGTGGGCGCGGATGCCGGCTATGGTAAAGGGCCGGGGTTTTGCCGGGCGCTTGATCAACTGGGACAGCGATTTGTGGTTGATGTGCACACGGATTTTTCGGTGTATCGTGAAGATCTCCTGCCGTATATTCCGAAGAAAACCACTGGCCGTGGACCTGAGTTCAAACGCTTGCGCACCGATGCGCAAAAAGTTGAGGTTCAGGAGATTGTTCGCGAGTGCGGGCTTGAACATCATCCTGTTTTGACATTGCGAGCGATCAGCCGGGGGCATCTGAAAGTCCGTGCATTTTGCCGGCCGGTTTATGTATGGGATGGCAAAACCGATCGCGTCGATAACTGGTTGTTGGTGGTGACGCAGACCGTGGGCCGCCATTCGGATACCAAGATTTCGATATCCAACTGCATTGACGGCGATCTTAAGGAACTGGCCTGGATGCAGCTTCAGCGGTATTGGGTTGAACGCAGTTTTGAGGATGCCAAAAGCGAGTGCGGCATGGCCGATTACCAGGTTCGGAAATGGAGCGCCTGGCACCATCATATGGCGCTGGTGATGATGGCCATGCGGTTTATGCTGTCGGAACGGATCCGCCATGCCGAGACATACCCCTTGTTGTCATGCGCAGACATTGAAGAACTATTGGCGCATTTCCTGCCACGTAGAACAATGACCCGGCAGGAAGTGATTCGCCAGTTGGAACTTCGGCATCGTAAACGTCAGGCAGCGATAAATTCCCATGCACGTTGTGGTTAAGGTGATGCTCCATGGTTAACTTTACAAAGTCAAATTATTCTTGACCTGGCGAGGCCTGAAAAATTGGCTGCAAGGCCTTAGACTAATAATAAGCATATGCTCGTTAAAAATTGAACTTACCATCGCTTACTTTTTACGGGGCCATCAACCATGAGCGAAAAAAAATTTCATATCCCGAATATCACCTGCGGACACTGCGTCCGGACCATTCAGAACGAGTTGATGGAAATCGCGGGCGTTAAACAGGTATCCGGAGATCCGGCATCCAAAAGCGTGGCGGTTGAATGGGAAAGTCCGGCCAATGAGGACGCCATCCGCAAGGTCCTTAAAGAAATTAACTATCCGGTGGAATAAAAGGTCATGCCGTACCAGCAGGTCCAGATACCGGTCACCGGAATGACATGCGCCAATTGTGCCGGCAATATCGAACGGAGCATTAAAAAGCTCGACGGCATTGAGACGGTCAGCGTGAATCTCGCCACCGAGCGGGCCGATGTCGCCTTTGATGATGCCCGGGTGTCCATGAATGATATTGTCGCGCGCATTGCGCATGCGGGATATGGCGCCGTTATTCCCGATGACGATGCCCCGGACGCGGAATCAACCGCAAGAGATGCCGAAGTCCGGGATCAGACGCGTAAATTTTATGTCGGTCTGGCCTTCACGCTGCCGCTGTTTACGCTCTCCATGGGTCGGGATATGCACCTGATGGGATCGTGGGCGCATCTTCCGGCAATGGACTGGCTGTTTTGGGTCCTGGCTACACCGGTCCAGTTTTATACCGGCTGGGATTTCTACGTGGGCGGGTTCCGGAGCGTGAGAAACAGGACCGCCAACATGGATGTCCTGGTGGCCATGGGTTCATCAACGGCCTATTTTTATTCCGTGGCGGTACTGGTCTTTCCGGAGGCCGGGATCCATGTCTATTTTGAAACCGCCGCGGTCATCATCACCTTGGTGCGTCTGGGGAAACTGCTGGAAGCCGGAACCAAGAGGAGGACCGGAGGGGCCATACGGAAGCTGATGAACCTTCAGCCGAAGACCGCCTCAGTGCTTAAAGACGGGATGGAGACGCGGATACCTTTTTTCCGTATCCAAAGAGATGACATAATGGTGGTGCGGCCGGGCGAGTTGATTCCCGCAGACGGCATTGTGGTCGAAGGCCGTTCATCGGTTGACGAATCCATGCTCACCGGCGAGTCCCTGCCGGTTGACAAGGGCGCCGGAGATACGGTCATCGGCGGCACTGTCAACAACGACGGCATGATGCAGATGCGCGCGACCCGTGTCGGGAAGGAGACCGCGCTGGCTCAGATCATCCGGTTCGTTCAGGATGCCCAGGGCAGCAAAGCGCCGATCCAAGCCCTGGCCGACCGTGTGGCATCTGTTTTCGTTCCGGCTGTTATCGTGATTGCGGCGGTGGCTTTCGGGATCTGGATATGGGCTACTGGGGATTCCGTTGCCGCCATGATCCGGATGGTCACCGTGCTGGTGATCGCCTGTCCATGCGCCCTGGGCCTGGCCATCCCCACGGCCATGATGGCCGGCATGGGCAATGCCGCGTCCCTGGGGATCCTTTTTAAAAACAGCGAGGCGCTCCAGATGTCCGAGCGCATCGATACCATTGTTTTAGACAAGACCGGAACCCTGACCGAAGGCAAACCCGCCATCCATGACATTATCCCCTTGAACAACGACTACGGCGATGAAGCCGGCGTGCTTCGATGGGCCGCATCGGCTGAAAGCGGCTCCGAGCATCCCATTGGGAAGTCCGTGGTGCGGGCCGCCGTGGAAAAAGGGATACCGACAATTAAGCCAGAAAAATTTAAAGCTCATGGCAGCCGCGGCGTTGAGGCGCGGGTGGAGGGCCGTCATATCCAGGTCGGCCGGCCCGACTGGTTTGAGGGCATGGGGATCGATATCAGCGAATACGGGCATCGCATCGAGGCTTCGAGAAAGGAAGGCAAAACCGTTATTCTGGTTATGCTGGACAACCGATGCTGCGGCTTGCTGACGGTTGCGGATTTTATCAAAACCGACAGCGCCAGGGTCATCAATGCCCTTCACAATTTGGGCCTGAGAGTGATCATGATGACCGGAGATCATCGGGCAACAGCCGCGGCCATCGGCAAACGCCTGGGGATTGATGAGATCATCGCACATGTAATGCCCCGGGAAAAAGCCGGTAAAATTGAAGCGCTCCAGCAAAGCGGACACAAAATCGCCATGGTGGGGGACGGCATTAATGATGCCCCGGCCCTGGCGCAAGCGGATGTGGGGTTTGCCGTGGGCACGGGCGCGGATGTGGCCATTGAAGCCGCTCCGGTGATTTTAACCAGCGGTAGTTTGCAGGGTGTTGTGCGGGCACTGGCGTTAAGCCGCAAAACCATGAAAACAGTCCGGCAGAACCTGTTTTTCGCTTTCTGCTACAATGTTGTTCTGATTCCCGTGGCCGCCGGAATTCTCTATCCGTTTGCCGGATTACCGCATTTTCTTCAAGAGCTCAATCCCATGCTGGCCGCGCTGGCCATGTCGCTCAGCAGCATTTCAGTGGTGACCAACAGCCTGTTTCTGTCAAAAACGCATATCAACTAAAATCAGGAGGTGCAAAATGAACATCGATCGGCTGGTGATGGGTACGGCCGGAAGCCTGACGCTGATCAGCCTTTTTCTGTCCTGGGTGTATAGCCCTTTTTGGCTCGGATTTACGGCGTTGATTAGAGCAAACATGCTTCAGTCCGCTTTAACAAGGTTCTGCCCCGCCGCCAAATTGTTTAACTGATTTTAGACAGTTGTTTTTTAAAAATTCAATAATTTCAATACTATAA
>CAYZXZ010000216.1:0-3593 GCA_964481615.1 uncultured Desulfobacteraceae bacterium
CCCAGATGGTTTCTTCACTTTTTTCCATCAAGCGGTGCAAAATCGAGGTAATAAAAGGGCAAACTATTCTTATTGGATCAAACACTTACGCGGAGGTCTTTTAATGAATACAACCAAAAAAATCCTTTTGATTCTTGTTATTGCGGTTATTTTCGTGAGCTGTAGTTCCGACAGTAAAACAGATAAGAAGGATGTGGCCACGGATTATTCCGGAGTCTATTGCCTTAATTTCCAAAATTTGGAAATGACCATCGTCCAGACCGGAAATACTGTCTTGTTTACCGTCCAATCCGATCTGCTGACAAATGGAGAAGGAACTCTCACAGATGACACTTTGCAACTGACCGCGGTTTCTTCCGAGTCTGAAAATTTTTCCTCTACCGTAACTTTTTCCGAGGACGGGCAGAGCTTTACCGGGCCTTTTGCGTTAACCGATGCGACAGGCAATATAACTTTTGAAGGCATACTGCTGGGCAATAAAGGCGGATGCCCTGAATATGATATCACGAGCAATGGGATTCCGGAATTCGTCGAAGCCGACTTTACGGAATTGGAAAAAATCAAACAAATTTCAAAATTCAGATCCGGATTCGGACACAGTTTTACCGATGGGGTTGAAACATGCAGAAGTATGAAGCATTACTATAATCCGTTTTTTAAACATCGAAAGAATAATAATGTCAAAATCTTTTCGCCGGTAAACGGAACGATCATATCGGTGACCAACGACGGTCATGGCGAGAGCACCGGCCTGAATAATAAACAGATCCATATCCGGCCGGATGATCAGCCTGCATTTATCATCGTTTTATTTCATGTTGATCTGCTTTCCACAAATATCACCACGGGTAAATGGATCCAGAACGGCGAGCAGCTTGGGTATGCCAGGCTATACTATGAAGATTTAGATGAATATGCGACCAGCTTCGATATCGCTGTTTGGGTCAACACACCGTCCGGGCTTTTCCTTGTATCCTATTTTGAAACACTGGAAGACGCGGTCTTTGATAATTATTCTCTCAGGGGCGCGGTTTCTCGAGACGATTTTATCATCACGCAAGAGTGGCGGGATGCCAATCCATTGGAATGTGATGGAGAATCTTTTGTTGACAGTTCCACTTCAAACGATTGGGTCATCCTTGATTAAAGGGATTTCAAAAGCAGATGGCCGGACATGATTGTGGTCGACACCAATGTGATCGGGTATCTCTTTCTCTCAAGCGATCAATCCCAGGCGGCCGAACGCACACTGCAAAAGGATTGCGAGTGGGCCACGCCGATTCTCTGGCGCAGCGAATTCCGCAACGTGCTGGCACTGTATATGCGAAAAAATCTCATCAACCTCCAGTAGGCGCAACGAATAATGACCGATGCGCTGGCACTTCTGAAAGGCGTGGAGATTGAACCTTCATCCCATGAAGTGCTGCGGCTTGCCGCCGAAAGCAACTGTTCCGCCTATGATTGCGAGTTTATCGCCGTTGCCGGTGATCTGAACGTCCCTCTGATCACCGGCAACAGACAACTACTGATTCCATTTTGCATTCAAGATGACATCAAGGCGGCAAGGAGGAGGCGACGCAGGCTTACTGCCAGTAAGTCGAGGAGCCGACGACGCGGCCAACACAGATGCCGCTTGAATGCGAATTGAAATGAATGCGTTTCCTTCGGTGACCGTGTCTTTGAATTCGTTTGGCAAATTATTCCAGGGCAACGCTTAAGGGGATCTTTGATGCCTTTATCCGATCCCATACTGATATTTACGATCCTGATCTCGGTGATCCTGGCAGCGCCGCTGATAGCCGCACGGCTGCGGGTGCCGGACCTGGGGCTCCTGCTGCTAGCCGGCGCGGTCCTGGGGCCGCACGGCACCGGGCTGATCGAGCGCAGTTCAGCGATCACCCTGCTGGCCTATCCCATCGCCAGCCGTCTTGGCATCGCCCGCAATGAAGCCGTGGCCGTGAGCGTCGGCTCCACCATCATCAATACCACCCTGGCCCTGCTCGTGCTGGCGGTGATCGCGGATTCGGCAAAGGGAGGCGATATCGGCCTGTGGTTCTGGCTGCGTATCGGCCTGGGAATGGCCGCGATTACGTCTTTAATCTGGTGGGGCCTTCCCTGGCTGGCCCGCTGGTTTTTCAGCAACGTGCCGGAAAAGGGCGGCGCCCAGTTCCTGTTCGTGATGGCCATGCTCTGCGCCAGCGCCTATCTCTCCTATTATGCCAGGATGGAACCGATCATCGGCGCATTTCTGGCGGGCGCGGCCCTCAACCGCCTCATTCCAGAACAGAGCGCCCTGATGAACCGCCTGAAATTCGCCGGAAACGCGCTTTTTATCCCGTTTTTCCTCATCTCGGTGGGCATGCTCGTCGATCCCGAGGCCATCACCGGAAATTTTCGCAGCTGGCTGTTGGCCGGCGCCATGGTGTTCACCGTCATCGCCAGTAAATGGCTGGCGACAAAACTGGCCGGCGCCTGGTTCGGCTACAACAGGGAATAAAAAAACGTCATGTTCGAGCTGAGCGTGGTCAAGGCGGCTTCCACCCTGGCGGCGGTGCTGATCGGATATGAACTGGAAATCCTTGACGTATCAGTGCTCAACGGCGCCATTGCCATGATTTTCGTCACCTGCCCCCTCGGGGCATGGCTGGTGGACCGTTACGGCCGGAGGCTGGCGGCCCGTTCAAGGGATCTCATCGTCCAGCCGAGCCACGAACAGCGGATTCTGCATGAATCTGCTGGCCGTCTATCCGGCGCTTTTTTCCGAAGATAGACTTTCCCTGCCTGTTTTGGATAAAACCGCCATCGTGATTATTTCCTGCGGCGATCTGAGTGCGGCCGCCGGAGTCAGGGACGCGCTCCGGCAGATGATTCGCGCAAAAACCACCTGGACCCCGAAGCAGCGGTCATCGATATGGGAGATCCTGACGGCTTCGGCAGAGACCTATCCCGTTGAAATCGCGCCCGGAAAAATCCTGCTCCACGCCCACAGCGAAACGGTGGAAAACACGACGATCCTTATCGGCGCCGGCACCTGGTCATGGATTCTTCCTGGCTGCGCCGCACCGACAAGACTGATCCTGGCGCTGGTCAGTCCCCGGGGCCAGTCCCCGGAACGCCATCTGAAAATCCTGTCCGATCTGGCCCGGTGCCTGCATGACAGCGCGGTTCTGGAACAGCCGCATTCCCCATCCATAACGGCCGATATGGCGGCGGTCCTCCACAAAGGCCTTACCGGGGATACGAATGATGGTTCCCCATAAATTAACAAGACACAGCCCCTCAACTCCTTGGTCTGCAAGCGGATTTGCGCCTGTTGCTGAAAAAGACGAGGCAGGCATGCCGACGGGTTGAGGGACCGCCGAGCCGTCCAAATTTTGCTTGCCTGCATGACAGGTATCCGTTAAAAGAGATTTATGTATAACGGCAAAAAAGTCATCGTGATCATGCCCGCTTACAATGCGGCGGCGACCCTTCAAAAAACCTATGACGAGGTCATGGCCCAGAACATCGTGGACCTTGTCATCGTGGTAGATGACGCCAGCCATGATGACACCGTGGCTATCGCCCGGACCCTTCCCCGCACCGTCGTACAT
>CAYZXZ010000217.1:0-3584 GCA_964481615.1 uncultured Desulfobacteraceae bacterium
ACGCCTCAACAGGCCAATGAAATCAAAAAACTAGTAGTCGCCGTGAATTGCTGCATGGATGAGTCACCCAAGCAATTGATCGGAGAGACCAAGTGTCCAATCCCAGCATTACCTGGGCAGCCGACACGGCATGATTATGAATATAGTCGTTGTGGTGTGTGCAATGTTTTTCTTGCTTGTGAGCCGTTGGCAGGAAAGCGTATTGTGAAAATCACTGAAAGAAAAACCAAGCAAGATTGGGCGGTTTTTCTGGAGGAAATTGCCTTTCAGTACAAAGACGCTGAAAAAATAACGCTGGTAATGGATAATCTGAATACGCATGAGCCTGGATCTTTTTATGAGGCATTCCTTCCGGAGAAGGCGAAAGCGTTATGGGATCGTTTCGAATTTGTTTATACTCCGAAGCATGGGAGCTGCTTGAACATGGCTGAAATAGAGTTGAACGTGCTCACGGGTCAATGTCTCAACAGAAGAATCGATGACATTGGAATCGTCAGGAAAGAGGCACGGGCATGGCAAGAGTTCAGAAACAACCGAAATGCCAAGGTGAACTGGCAGTTTACCACCAAGGATGCTCGGATAAAGTTATCACGTCTTTATCCGACTCTTGATGCTTGACGAGACACTAAGTTCATTTGTAAAATTTTTAACATCGCTCTTTACAAGATCAAGTTTTGGTACCGAACAAAGATGTTCGTCGCTCCGAATGTGTGGCATCATGGCCTGCCTCCTTTTTTAAGGGTTTGAGGCATATTATAGCAGGCCGATATTTAAAATCAATGAATAAGTTTATAAGTGACGTTGTAGTGATATCAAGGGGATCGAGAATCCAGAACAGGCACAACCCTTCAAAAAACGACACTATAATCAGAAAAGACTTTACAAAGCCTTAAATGGTCAATTATTATAACGAAAAAAGTACGCCAACACATGGCCCGGCCTTAACTGCCGAACATTAACGGGCATAATGGGTCTCAACAGAAACATCCCACAATAAAAACAGAAAGGTCACACATGAGCCGGACACGGCTGAACCTGCTGCTGGCTGCACGATACATCGGTTTTTTCATCGCCTTTCTTTCGTTCATGTTTTTTTTATCCCATCCGCGGCCGTGTTGCGCCATGACGGATCATGGGCCTGAAGACTCGATCCTGAAGGAAAACTCCTCCGTCGAATCCGACCAGAACCCTGCAACCGATATACCCTGCCCCTGCCCGAAAATCGATGTAAATGACCGCATCGCCAGGGCGGGCCTCCTGTATGACCTGGCATCAGACACCATCGTCTGGGAAAAAAATATGGATCAGGCCTTTCCCATTGCGTCGCTGACTAAAATGATGGTGGGCCTACTGACCATCGAAGACATCCGCAGCGGCAAAGTCGACTGGGATACCATGGTCCGGGTGACGCCCGAAGCCACCCGGGTGGGCGGTTTTACGGTTTCACTGAGATCCGGCCGGTCTCTGTCGGTGGAAGACCTTTTAAAAGCCGCGCTCATTTCATCGGGCAACGACGCGGCCTTCCTGCTGGCCCAGTTTCTGGGCGGAACCGAGCCGACTTTTGTCCATCGCATGAACCGGAGGGCCGCTGAACTGGGAATGCACGCTACCCGGTTTTCCAATCCCACCGGCATGCCGGCCCGTAAAAGTTGTGACGACAACCATTCCAGCCCGTCGGATCTGCTGATTCTTTGCAGGGAAATGCTCAAACACGAAGATCTGCTCCGGATCGCCGGCATGACCGAAGCATTGATCTTTCAGGGCACTCAACCCATCCGATTGCGGAATCACAACCGCCTTGTGAGTGTTTACGACGAGGTGGACGGATTCAAAACCGGGTTTACCCGAAACGCGCAATACTGCCTTGCGGCCACGGCCAGCAAAGACGGCCGCCGGATCATTTCCATCGCCCTGGGCGTGCCCTCACGGGATCTGCGCAACCGGTTCGTTGAAAACATGCTCTGTCGTTACTATGACGCCATGGGCATGGGTATGCTCCAACCCAAGACGGGGCATGCCGTTGCCCGGGCAAAAGACGTCATGCCCCGCGATTCAGATTCGTCGGCGGCTATCGTCCATCGCATACGCAAGGGAGACTCCCTCTACGACATCGCCAAAACATACGGCTGCTCCGTGGCCCAGATCAAAACCTGGAACCGGCTGCGGGGAAACCTCATCCGGCCGGGGCAGCAGTTAACAGTTTACGGCAAGTCACAGGTTTTATATGCCTCCGCCACCCCTGCCGCCTCCGCATCCGTCACCTCCCCGGACGCGAGCCCATCTGTCATCTACTATACGGTTCAACCCGGAGACACCTTATGGCGGATCTCCCAGAAATACAACGGTGTATCCGTTCAGCAACTGATGCAGATCAACAATATCCGGCGGGCCAGGGACCTCAAGGCCGGGGAGACCATCAAAATCGTTTTCGATATCGGATAAACCGCTAATTCCATATATTTCTTACACGGATTCCGCACTGCCCATATCTTCGGTGATGCGATCCCCTTCCTGGGTTACGCCTCCAGCGCCTGTCCGGACAACTTCGGGATGCCCGGACAATGATGGGGCGGCAGCGCTGTTTTGGGTCCAAAACCATCGGATCAGACCGTTTTCTCCGGAAAACGCCAGGTATTTCCGGGCCGCCCAGTCCTGAATATAGCGGGCCACAAACACTTCCTCCTGATTCGTGACCGCGGCGATGCGGCGGCTCAGTTCCCGTACGGGGTCATCCGTATCGCCGGGAATGCTCCCCAGGCTTTCAATCAGGTTGTTGGATAAAATATCAAAAATCAGGTTCAGGCGCTCCGATGCCGCCGCCTGGAGCCATTCGTCCCCTGTGCAGCCACCCTCCTTGTAGCGCCGCTTTAGCGACTCCCACTCCTCCAGAATGGGCCGATACGCCTCATCCACAAAAGCATTCATCTGGTCCGGCGTCAATCCGGATGTCCGGACGATGGCCCTGTTGGCGTCATATCGCGTCCAGTCGTCCGTCAGGATCTCAAGATCATAATCATCGATATTCTCCCGTATGGTGGTGCCCGGAAACGGCGCAAGAAAATGATACCCGTGACGGATGTCGAGTTCGGCAATGAAATCAAAAGTGTCCTGAAGGGTCTTTGCCGATTCGCCCGGAAGCCCCACCATGAAAGAAGCATGTGCCAGCATGCCGACCTTTTTACAAAGCGCCACCGCATGCCGGGCCTGCTCCAGGGTGATCCCCTTTTTAATCCGTTTGAGCATTTCGGGATTGCCGGATTCGATGCCGAAACTGACCGAATCGCAGCCGGCTTGCCGCATCAGCAGGAGCACCTCTTCGCTTACAGTATCCACCCGGGCGAATGCGCTCCATTCAAAACGCAGACCCCGGCCGATGATTTCATCGCAGAACGCCTTGACCCGCCGCTTGCTTGCCGTGAACAGGTCGTCGGCGATGTTGATCCGAGTAAATCCCAAGGCCAAGATGGAGCCGATCTCATCGGCCACCCGCCCCGGGGACCTGAACCGGACCATAGAGCCCACCATGCGCCGGCCCAGGCAGAAAATACATTGATTGGGACATCCCCGGCTGGTGATGATGCTGA
>CAYZXZ010000218.1:0-3565 GCA_964481615.1 uncultured Desulfobacteraceae bacterium
AAAATTTTGCGCCCACCAAAACCAAAAACCGGGGTTTTCTGTCAGACACTAAATAGATACCACCTTATATAATATTTTAGTATACCAAATATATTGCCAAGTTGCCTGTCAGGAAAAGAATGATTTTTTTTGTAAGGAAATACCTACAAAACAGCCGGCTTTTTTGTCTCTGTATCCCATTGACTTTTGATCATTATCGCCCTAATCTTACCTTATGCCCTATCCCTGTTCCATTTGGCGTTTAAAATGACGTCCATGCGGCAAGGCAGATCCGCCGGCCGGATTGATCCGTTATTTCACCGGCGCCAAAGCCCTGCTCACAAAATTCCAAAAAATCGGCACGATTTAAAATCAAGGAGATCTTTATGTTCAACAAATTGATTCTTTGCATAATGATTGGATGTCTTGTTTGTTCTGTCGGATGCGGCGGCGGAGGTGGAAGCGGGAATGCTGATCCCTCGTCTTCCGCGTACGCCCAACTTGGCGCAACAGTCAAGAGCCTCAAGTTTTATGAGGGCGGCCGGGATAACGTCCCGATGGAAGCCCGCGAATACGATGATTTTCAGCAAACCGATACACGTTTTGTTTTTTTCGAGCTCACCCTGGAATATCCCCAACCCGGAAAATCCGTCGCGTTTTCACTCGATTTCATCTGTTACAAAGCCAACGGCGCTCAGTTTTCAAAAATAACCGCCAATTTCACCATCCAGCCCGAATGGATAAGATCCATCCACACATCGGGTTATGGCTGGGATGCGCCGGGAAACTGGCCGGCGGGTTCCTATACCCTCAAAGTTTATGATACTCAGAATAAAACGCTTATTGCCACCGGCACGTTTACTATCAATGATGGAGACGACGACGTTTCAGGCATCGAAATCGACTTGAACCGGGGCGGCGACGCATCGGGTCCGAACGGCGTCAGACTGGAGGTACTGGAAGGCTCCGGAGCCAAAACCGTTGAAGTTGTTTTCGGCGATCACGACATGTCGCATGACCCGGTGGAAGACGGCGTGGCGGTATCCGATGAATACACCATCACCATGAAAAATCTTGAAAGAGGAGACATCGCCATCCCCTTGAAACTCTACCTGCCGGTCAATACGTCCGGCCTTCCCGAGCCGCTGGATGAATACGCGTTTGCGGCGGAATGGTTCAACCCGGAAACAGGCAAATGGGAAAAAATCGACGGCATGGCCGAGTATGACCCGGCCTGCGCCTGCGTTGCTTTCCTGACCAATCATTTATCAAAATATCGCGTGGTCTACATGGGCATCGACCCGGAAACCCAGTCGCGGGCTATCTTGTATACCACCGACCGTTTCCACATCACCTATTTCGGGCCTAAAATTTTTGGAGAAACTTCTGCCTTTTTTCCCAAGACCACGGGCTGGTCCGGCAGCGGGACAGCCGGCAACCCCGAAGTGCCGGCTTATATTGAAGATCTTGGGAAAGCCCTTGAAGTAGCGCTCACCTATCATACCACGAAAATTAAAACGCCCGAGGGCAACCTCCTGTTTGAAGACCCGACCCATGAAAACTCATCATTTCCGGATGGCGTCATCCCCGTCAAGGTCACCAAACTTCCGGATAAAGGAGATTCCCGTCTGGGAGGGCCGGTGCGGATCAGCAGCCAGTTGAAAGATTGGCATGAAATGAAAGCGGTTGCGGCCCACGAACTGATTCACGTGCTTGCGGATCAGCATTACACCGGCGTCGGCGCGAGAATGAACCGGTGGTTTTTTGAGGCAATGGCGGAACTGTGGGCCACCCGGGCGGCCGGATACACGCCCCGGGAATGCGTCGATTATTTTTCCAAACGGCTGGACCATTACCTCAAGGTGTCGCTGGATGCCTCGGACGAAGACAGTTATTACGCGGCAGGGGATCTTCTGGCATGGATCGAAGAGGACGTCGGCGCGCCGGTTGCCGCCGGGACAGTGGCATTAGACGACTGGTGGGACGTCAATGGGCTGGACAAGGTTCTTAAAAAATCCGGCACCAACCTGTCGGAACGATACATGGAGTATGTGCTGGAAAGCACCGTCGGCGATCATTACCCCCGGGCCGATCAAATAATAGAACGCGTCGTCCTGAACGACAAGACCCTCTATAAATCCGTTGAGTTCAAACAGCCGACGCTTTCTGCCAGATTTTTCCGCGTCATTTCGAACAGCAACGCGGACGGACTGCTGGTGGCCGAGACGAAACGACAATTTTATGATAAACTAACGACCTATTCTTATACGCAGACAGATTCCATCATCACCCGTTTTGAAGACTCACTGGAAGCGCAAACGCCGGAAACACAACCTCTGGTGGTCAAACACTTCGGCAAGGAAACAACGCCTGACGTGGAATATTCGGTTCTCCGCCAGGTGACCATCAATCCCAACATAACGGAAAGCGTCACCGGCGAGATATATTTTTACAATTATTATCTTCTGGTTCCGCCCACGATCAAAACCCTTGCCGCCGGCAAGGCGACCTGGGAATACCCGGATGCCTATGGCAAAGAGGGTGCGTCCAAAATCAAAGGGTTTGATGTCTGGGTGGACGGCACGAAACTGACAAACACTCCCGTGCCTTTTGCGAAGCGGGAATATGCGGATTCAAACATCAAAGCCGATTCGGACGTTATCGTTAAGGTGGTTGATATATACGGCAATGAATGGCCGGACAAAGATACCGGCCCTTATCTTGAATCCGCAGCGCCTGATCCCGCTGAAAGGGAAAATACGGTGACAATTAAAGGAAGGTCTTTGGGCGCTTCTCAGGGGGCAAGCAAACTCTATCTTGACGCCAAGGAAATGTCACAGATCATCTCCTGGAATAATGATCAAATCGTTTTTACGCTGCCAAATGACGCCGTACCCGGAAAAGTCAAAGTGATCGTAAATGGTATGGTCAGCAACGAAATCCAACTCAATATTAAGGAATCCGACGGCACTATTACCAGAACATTTTCCAAAACCGAGTGCACTAGATATTATTCGAATGAATGCACCAACCACATCATCATAAACGGCGGCTGGACATTAACAGGTACAGGGATAACCATTGAGTCTTCCCCAAATGAGCATTCGACCAATATCTATGTGCCCAAAGGGACCTCGGGGACTTTAACGATTAGCGCAACCGCCGCCTTTGATTCCGATACGGGTGAAGAGTGGTGGATGCAGCGACGACATGTAATTACATATCATACAAAATTTGCCGGGGTTGATTCGGAATACTCTCATCCAAACCCTAATGAATATCCTGCTGTAAAGTCCATCACTGGATGCTCCGATACCATTACCCTTGAGTATGAATTTCCGATGGATTCCTATCAATCAATTTATCTTAACGCCGCATTTGAAGTTCGATTTGACGATGAAATCTATGATCGAAACGGCAACCTGGTTGAAAGCTTCAAGAACATTTTGAATGGAGTCCACTATGGTCATACTGTATGCGTTTGGGCAAGGTGAATTTAATAAAAACTCCTTTTTCAGATGCCGAGGGTTCTTGATATTTAGTGTCTGACAGAAAACCCCGGTTTTTGGTTTTGGTGGGCGCAAAA
>CAYZXZ010000219.1:0-3541 GCA_964481615.1 uncultured Desulfobacteraceae bacterium
CATCTATTGCAACCGTGAAGTTCGCAATCTGGTGTTTGAAGCGCTCACTGAGCTAATAAAAAATAAGGATTATTTTTACAATACCCCCCACAGGGTTTAAAAAGCCACTTTTTATGGGCTTGTAAAGTTTTTTATAACTCTATGTAAATATTCATTTAAGTTTATTGGAGGTTGGATGTCCATGGATTTTTTCAGGGGCGGTCCAACGGCTGTGAAAAATCTTAGAAAAGGGAGGCTGCTGTGGTCGAGAGAGAAATGACGGCGGCTTTGCCTGTGGCCTGCCATGCCAGCCGCGGCGCCCGCTGCAAGGTATCCGGACATGGCCGACCCTGTGCGAGGTTTGATGTTGCCATCTACAGTCGGGATGCCAACCCCGGCCCCGTAAACAACACTATAAACCATTGAAAAGGCATTTGTCAAGAAGATGAGCGGCGTCGGCGTCACCCTTGATGTAAACGATAAAGAAGCCCAGGAACTACTCAGCCAAATTGCCAGGCGTATCGGTGATGTGGAGCCGGCGCTAAAGGTGATTGGCGGGATCATCCGGACATCCGTGGTTCGAAATTTCGAAAAATCAGGCCGCCCCTTGAAATGGAACGCGCATTCAGAAACCACCATGGCGCGCCGTGGCGCTGGGGCGCCGATATTGGTTCAGCAGGGAATGGCCGGTGGATTGATGGGGTCGGTCTCCGTCAGCACGGACAATTGGCCCCTAAATCAAAAAAACCTCATTTTTGATATTTTTTTACGCTTTCAACCATCTGTTTTTATTGGTCGGGGCGAGAGGATTTGAACCTCCGACTTCCTGCTCCCAAAGCAGGCGCGCTGCCAGGCTGCGCCACGCCCCGATGCCATGCGGCGCTTTTACCATCGATCGATCCGGGTTGCAAGCCGATATATCAGTTTCCGGTCTTAAAATATGCGTCGATGGCTTTTCGGATATGGGCTGCCACATCCGAAAGAAACCGGGGATCTTTTAAGGCATCCCGGGCCGCCGGGTTGGTCAGGTACCCGGCCTCCAGCACTACCGCGGGTGCGTCGACCCCCTGGAGCACCCGCAACGGGGCCTGCCGGATCTCCACCGCCGGGATGCGGGAATCGGCATGAAACTGCGATTTCAGGCGCTCGGCCAGGTTCCGGCCGGCGGTTTCATGCCGGGGCTGGATGTCGCGCCACAGAATGCCATCCGTGACATCCGAATCCGGAGCCGGAGCCGGGACCGGGGCATCCGCCGCGTGGAGCCGGGCCAGATCCGGATGGTCCCCAAAGGTATATATTTCCCAGACATTGACATGCTGCTGCCGGCTGCCCCCAAGGTGCAGGCTGATGAACAGGTCGGCCCGGTGCTGGTTGGCGGCAGAAGCCCGGCGGGTCAGGTCCAGGTGGTAATCCCCGATCCGGGTCAGCACCACCCGGTAATCCGGCCGCAGAGCATCGGCAACGGCAAGGGCGAGCCTCAGGGTAATCTCCTTTTCATATTCACCGGCATGAGTTCCGGCTCCCCGGTCATGCCCGCCGTGCCCCGGATCGATCACGATCACGCGGCCGCCGCCGGAACCGGATTCCGCCCATGCGTCCCCGGCCGTCGCATGCACGGCCGACATCGCCCCGCAGAGCATCGCCAGACCCCAAAAAAGGGACACATGGCGTTGCCTCTCTATTTTGAATGCCGTCATATCAATGCCTTGTCTTTCTTTTATTTTTCTTGACACCCTTATAAATAGATATTAATTTTATCGGCAAATGGAATCAAAATGTTTGATTTTTTTATAAACTCAAGATATTGACGGTATCGGCAGCCGGGCGGGCGCCCTGACTGCCGTTCATTTTTATTACCCGAACGCTTCGGGAAAATAAAGCAAATAATGCCCATCGCGAGAGTGGCGGAACTGGTAGACGCACTGGACTTAGGATCCAGCTCTGCTAAAGAGTGGGAGTTCGAGTCTCCCCTCTCGCACCACACCGATGCCACCGAAATGATTCGGAAAGAAATCATATTCAGAGAGGAACTATCTTATGCAGGTGACAGTGGAAAACATCAGCGCGGTGAAAAAGAAGATCAATGTTGAAATCCCGAAAGAAGACGTCGTGCGGGAAATCGATTCGGCCTACCAGAAAATTAAAAGCACCGCCAAAATCAAGGGATATCGGCCGGGCAAGACCCCCCGGGCCGTCCTGGAGCGAATCTTTAAAAAAGACGTACATGCGGAAGTGGCCGGCACCCTGATCCAGAATTCACTCATCGAGGCCGTAAAGGAAAAGGAGCTCCCCTTTATCGGGACACCCCGGATCGACACTCCGGAACTCAACCCGGACGGTCCTTTTATCTACAATGCGACGGTGGAAATCAAGCCCGAGCTGAAGCCCGTTGATTTCGCCGGAATCAAGCTGACCAAAAAAATCTACAAAGTCTCGGAAAAGGAAATCGACGTCCAGATCCAGCTTCTCCAGCGCCAGTTGGCCCAGTTCAAGCTTATCACGAAAGAACGGCCGGTAAAAGATGGTGACCATGTTATCATCGACTACGAAGGGTTCCTCGACGGCCAGCCCTTTGCGGAAACGGAAAAGACGCTTAATTACAACATGAAAATCGGCCAGGGAATGATCACCGAGGACTTCGACAAGGCGATCGTCGGCATGACGCCCGGTGAGAACAAGGAATTTGAGATTGATTTTCCGGTCACCTATCATAATGCCAAGCTGGCCGGCCGGCATGTCGCCTTTCACGTGAACCTCAAGGAAATCCGGGAGCAGGTCCTTCCGGAACCGGATGCGGAATTCGCCCGATCCCTGGGCAAATATACGTCTATGGACGAGGTGAAAAGCGAAATCCGCGCCCGCCTGCAATCCGGTTATGAGAAACGCACCCAGCAGGAAATGCAGGAGCAGATTTTTGAAAAGCTGCTGACCGAACCGTTTGAAATCCCGGACGCACTGGTTCAATACGAACTCGACGACATCATCTACGACACGGAGATGCGATTCGCCCAGAACAATATCAAAATGGAAGATGTGGGCCTGACCCGTGAAAAAATGGAGGCCGAGTACCGGGATGTGGCGGAAAAGCAGGTGCGGCGACATTTGTTTTTGGCAAAAATCATAGAACAGGAAAACCTTGAGATCGGAGAAACCGAGCTCGACGCCGAATATGAAAAATTCGCGGCCACGCTCAATCAGACCGCCGATAAGATCAAGCAGTATTACCGACAGAATCCGGAGAAACGAGACGGATTCAAGCACGCGCTACTTGAAAAAAAGGCGATTGATCTTATCATTGAAAAAGCTGACGTTGAAAGTGTCGAAGTCGATGCCGCCGACGCGGCTTCGGAAGCAACGCCCTCCGAATAACGCAGACCATATTCAAGGAGACAGACATTGCCTTTAATTCCCATGGTAATCGAACAGACCAGCAAGGGGGAGCGGGCCTACGATATTTACTCCCGCCTGCTCAAGGACCGGATCGTGTTTTTGGGGACCGGCATCAACGATGAAGTGGCCAACCTACTCATCGCCCAGATGCTTTTTCTTGAGTCCGACGACC
>CAYZXZ010000220.1:0-3508 GCA_964481615.1 uncultured Desulfobacteraceae bacterium
TTCCATCCGGCTGTTTTACGGCACTTTCTACCAGTACACGGATGTGGACGGCCATGATTTTCGCACGGGTTATTACCACAAGGCCCGCGGGTTCTATCTCGGTTATGAGCGTCCCGTCGGCACGCGGATCAACGGCGGCGCCAGCATCGGCTATGCAAAAAATTATGCCGGTTTTTACCCGGGACTGGGATTTCTGGAAATAGACAGCTTCCGTTTCGGCCCCCATGCCACCGTCGCCCTCGGGAACCTGGAGATCGATGTGGCCGTAAACGGGGGCCTGCATTTAAACCGCCAGGAGCGCAAAATGATCTTCCCCCTGCCCGCAACAGCCGTATCCAGGTACAAGATGCGTGACGCGTCCGCGTTTACGGATCTCAGATACAACCTGGATGTGGGCAGTATTTTACGCCTGACGCCGACGGCTTCCCTGCAATGCACCCACCAGAACCGGAAAACCTTTGCGGAAGGACGCGGCGGCGATATCAATCTCAAGGTCGACAAGGACTCCCACAAGATCCTGCGCAGCATGCTGGGATTAAACCTCAGCCGTGAAGTAAGAGGAAAAGCCTTTGTCCTGGTGCCGGAGCTTTTTGGCGGATGGCGAAAGGATATGGCGGATCTGGATACGGATATCGACGCCCGGTTCGCCAATGCGCCGGAACTCCCCAACCGGGCGTTCACGGTGATCGGCAGGGAGGATGAGCGTGATTTATATGTTTTTGGCGCCACGATCACCGCCCTGTTCGGCAACTTCAACGTCGCGCATATCGGCTACGAGAGGGAAATCACGGATTCCGGAGAGGTGGAAACCTATTCCGGCGGCGTGAAATGGAATTTTTAAAAAGCAGGATCGCGGAAACACAATTTTTTGTTTGACATGGTTTTGTGAATGATGTATTTTGCCTTTAACAGTGTTTACATCCTTTTTCTATGTTGATCGTTCTGAGGTGATTTTGTGTCCGGGAAGGCGAGCCGTTTTTTTATTTTTTTCATCCTGATTGCCTTGCTGCTTTTCATCCCGGCTTCCCTGACCGCCACCCTGGATACAGACGAAGCAGAGACGCGAAGAACCGGTTCGGGGCATGATCTCTGGCCGGCCGCGCCGGAAAATCGAATTATTCATCCGTCGCCGGTCTCTCCGGGTTTGAAAAAACTGGCCGCGTCCGTCATGCAGAAGCCGGCCCCGTTTATCAATCCGGTTATTGATCCGTCGCTGGTCTCTCCGGGCTTAAAAAAAACGGCCGCGTCCGTCACGCAGAAGCCGGTCCGGGCCTTCATCATGCCGCCATCCATGGCGTGGATGGATGAAGCAGAGATGCGAAGATCCGGTGCGGAGCATGGCCTTTGGCGGGCGGCCGCGCTGAAAAACCGGCCGGTAAGCCGAGTTGTCTATCCGGACGCGCCGAATGAGGAAGTCTGGTTGCCTGTGGGCCAACCGATGAGCCGTGTCCTTAAAAAAGATCCCGTTTCGGGCGATGGCTTGGATGGTCCGCCGGGAACCCATGATTTGCCTGAAGAGGTCATGGGCATGATCGCCGCGGGAGAGCCTGTTACCTACACCTTGAATGTGCGCGGCAATCCGGTCGGTTTAGACCATAACATCGCACAGAGAGACATAAAAGTTACGTTCTGGGCGCCGATAGACAAACGCCTGGAACCCATAGCCGCCGAACATGAATTATGGTTGCCGATTCATTACTTCAAGATTCGCCGCACCTATTACGATGCGGGCATGGAGCGCTACGGCTGGGACCTGGACTACCAGGACCGGGCCGACCTCTGGCGGCGGGTTTATATGACCGGGGCCGGGCTTGATGGAAAGCCGGCGAAGTTTGAGCGCGTCAATGAAGAATTAAAGTACAGCCCGGCCGGGTTTAAGCCCTGGCGTCATCGAACAACGGAGCCTTTTACAAATATCAGCGGCGGCGGCAGGATAAGCTGGCACTGGCGGCACGCATATATCGTGCATTTTGAAAAATTACAGGGAGGATCGATCACGGATCTACAAAAGGGGGGGACAAAGGTATTGCTGAGGCCTGAATTATTGTCCGCTTACTGAATTTCGGCGACCTTGTCTTCTGTGTGTTTGCCTTTGCGCTTGGCGCAGTCCCGGTGTCTGCCGTGCAGCGCCGGAGCATGATGTAACAAACATTTTTCTTAACGAGAGGAGGTGGTACGGGGCAGTGCTATGAGGCGGTTGCTGTTGCGCTGTATCTGTCGGCGCGGAACCGCTCGGAAACACAAAAATAAAGAAAAGAACGTGAAACAGGAACAGCCTCACCATTTCAGGTGAAAAACAAACACTTAATTATTCTGGAGGATGAAAATGAAAAAAGTATTGGCAATCGCTTTAATGCTGCTTATTCCATGCGCCGCGTTCGCCATGGAAACCATGACGGTTGACGAAATGGCGGAAATCACCGGTCAGTCCGGTGTGGCCATCGCCCTTGACGATATCAAGGTCTTCTTTTATACCGAAAACGAGGAAACCTGGTATCAGTCAGCGGGCAATTTTACCGCGGCAAGCAATGATGTTTTCAATTACCGGGCCGCGCTCGGTCTGATCCGAAGCGATTTTGGACAGATGCTGTATGTCAATGCCATGCTGGCTCCAAACGCTTTCTCGGGCGCCGCTGGTAACCTTACCAGCCTTGGCACGACTTCCGAGCCGAACATGGATCGTAATTTCATGTTGCGCTGGACCCCTCCGGTTGCCGGCTTCAACGCGAATTACATGGGTCTGAATGAATATTATGGTTTTAACTTCGGGAACAGAACGGTTGGGGCACCAACAAACGTAGATATTGCGTTCGATTCCCGGTCATTGACCATCCGCGCGGTGAACCGGGCGGAAGTTTTCAGCCTGGCCGCCTTCTACAGACTTAGTGCTCTGAGAAGTTTAGGCGCGCTTTTTGCTCCTGGTTATGCGGCATGGAATACCGGTGGTTCCACGGATCCCAACACTGTCCGTATCGCCGCGGTCGTCATCGGCCTGCCCACGGCGGAAATTCATTACAAACGCGGCGCCGGCGAGGTCCTGGAAATCGCGCTCTCCACGGCGGCCAATCCACTTACGAGATTCGGCTATAACAACCAAGACGCCACCAATACCGATTTCTGGAGCTACGGCAAGATCTATTACGGCGGCTGGAGAAATCCCGCTACCACCAACGCCCAGACACTGCAGACACGGACCATCCTGGTGTTGGACGGCTTCATCGAAGCCTTTGCACGGCCGAACGTCTACTAAATTTAACCGTTACGGCGGCGCGGAGTCCGGCGGACAGGCGTATTGTTGTCCGCCGGCGGCCGCCTGAAACGAGAACCATTAACAATGGCATGAAACGTAAATGGGAAAGGAACGGCCCCGTCCTTTCCCATTTACTTTCAGTGTCTGCATCCGCAAAAAAAACAATGCGGCGAAATTTCACCATCAGTACAAATGCCAAGGAAACGGGGAAACCGTCTGGAGCCGATCCCATGCGCATCGCCGGAATTCTGACCATTT
>CAYZXZ010000221.1:0-3446 GCA_964481615.1 uncultured Desulfobacteraceae bacterium
AACAGGATTCCCAGATGGTTTCTTCACTTTTTTCCATCAAGCGGTGCAAAATCGAAATTATATCATTTCGAGAAATAAAAAGCAAGTAAAAAATTCATGAAAAATAAATAATTTCAAAATATTAATCAAAAATACTTTTTACGAACGCATCAATATTGATATTTGAAAAAACAATGCCCCAATATAAATTTGTCATTTATCCCCTAATACACCACTCAAACTTCTATTATCCCAATAAAATGTTTAAGCCATTTCAAAACCTGTTTAACAAAAGCATAATAATTCCAAGATGAAAGAAGGCCAGATACATTTGGATATGCCGTTCATGCCTGACAATCAATTGATGTGGCCGAGTCGAATGGGCACCGCATCCTGCAAATGGGTGCGACCGATCTTGACCACATCCTTGAATTCTTCGGCTTTGCCGGCAAGGCCGGCCTGCAGGTCCGCAAGGGCCGGCAAGAGGCACTTGTGCAGGGCATTCACAGCGGAAATATGAATCGCGGAAGGAATCACGTCATTGCTGGACTGGCCGAGATTCACATGATCATTGGGATGAATCGGTTCTTTGTCTTGTTTTCTCCCGGTCAGAATCTCGTTGGCCCGCACGGCGATAACTTCGTTCATATTCATATTGGTGGATGTTCCGGAACCGGTCTGAAAAACATCCACTGCGAATTGATCAGCAAATTTCCCATCAAAAATCTCAGCGGCGGCGGTGGCCAAGGCTTCCGCCTGAACCTCTCCAAGCAAACCCAATTCCTTGTTGATCAGGGCCGCGCAATACTTGATCAACGCCACGGTCTGAATGAACTCCAGGGGCGGAGTAATCCCGCTGATGGGAAAATTATCCATGGCCCGCCTGGTTTGCGGGCCATAATAGCTGTCCTTGGGAACGCCGACCATCCGATCCAAATTATCGTGATCCCATCAGGTTATTTGTCGAAACGAACCACAATCTCAGCGTAGGACTTGCGCCATTTGGAAGGCGCCAGGGTTTTGTTCTTATCAAAATAACCCACTGCCAGCAACAGCGGAATCCAATAATGTTCCGGAATATGGAAGGCCTTGCGCACACCGTCCTGGTCAAAGCCGTCCATGGGGTGGGTGTCCAGCCCCAGGCTTTTGGCAGCCAGCATCAATCCCATGGCAAAAAAACCGGTATTCTTGCAGGCAAAGGCCAGGGCCGCTTCATCGGAATAACCATACAAAGACGTGCGGGCATTCTTGAACCAGTCCCGCTGCCCAGGGCTCATGGTGCCGGCTTTGACCATCTCCTCAAAATTTCTCTCCACAAAAGGATGCCCTTCCTCCCAGGCCTTGCGATCCGCCAGCACGATCAGAACCAGCGGAGTTTCGGAAACTTTGGGCTGGTCCCAGGCCAGTTTGCGCAAGCGCGCTTTCTCTTCCTGGTCCTTGACCACGATGACGCTCCAAGGCTGCAAATTAAAACTGGATGGAGCCTTGGCCGCGGCTTCGATTAATTCCTTCAACAGATTTTCCGATACTTCCTTGTTGGGATCAAAAAAATTTACCGCTCTCCTGCCGTTCATGACATTTGCAAATTCCATGATTGCCTCCTTTTTCGGATAGTATCAATAGATCAGTCCGATTTCCTTTAGATATTGCCGGGTTTTCACGGCTGATCCCGGTCCTTTCGGCAATGCCTTATCAATAAACAATTGCAAATCATCCCAGGTATCGATGTCGCGCCATTGGGGCAGCCGATGAACCCTAAGTCCGTCGGCGCGAAAACGCGCCATGGTTTCTTCCAACACCGTCGGCGTGCTCCAGGCAATCCGCTCAAACCATTGGTCGGCGTGGGTTTCCGGCTTTAATCCCAGCAGGTAGTAGCCGCCGTCAAAAGTCGGCCCGATCACCGCATCATGTCGATCCAGTTGCGCCAAGCCTTCCTGAATCACTTCCGCCGGCAAATCCGGAAAATCCGTGCCGATCAACAGGACCCGCTTAAATCCCCGGCTGAAGGTTTTTGTAAAAGCCCCGGCCATCTTCATTCCCAGGCAAGCGCCGGACTGGGCTTGATAATGCTGTTGGGGGCCCAGCCAGGCGCTGATGAGGGCACTTGCTTCCCTGGGGTGAAAAAAAATTCTCACGGTCGTACCGCAGCCGGCCAGCATGGCCAATATGTCTTCCACAAAGCATTGGTACAACCGCGCCGCCGGCAAGTCATCCAGGTGGCGGGCCAATCTGGTCTTCACCTTTCCGGGCAAAGGAGCTTTTACAAAAACAATTACACACAGTCTGCCGCCCAGGTTCACCGGGTGTTCCACAATTGCCGTCACTTTCTTGTTGTATAATGTTCCATCAATAGCCGTGGCGCAGCCGCCGGGTGATCGGCCAAGCGGGTCATGATTGTTTTCATCAGCTTAAAAGCCATTCTGCCATAGCGCTCATCCTCGGTCAACCTGCCGATTCTGAAAAGATTCCCGGCGGCAATGGAATTGGAGGACGGGATGACGCTGTCCTGAAATTCCTTGATCCGCAGAATCAGATACGGATCATGGGAAAGGCTCGTCAGAAAAAAACCGCCGCCCCCTTCACCATCCCAAAATCGCTTGAGCATGTCTGTGTTCAATTGCCCCGCCGACTTTTGCCGGTCATGATCCTTATCCACCTCGGCAAGATCCAGAAAGGCTTTGACCATGAAAGCATAATCGCTTGCCAGCCCCTCAGGCCCCTTGGCCCCGCCGGGAAAAATGCGGTACAAGATCCCTTCTGCCGGATCATACAGATTCTTCATGATAAAGCCGGCTGCAGCCCTGGCGGCGATTAGATATTCCTTTTTGGCGGTCACCTGATAGGCCTTGGCCAGGGCGGAAATCATCAAGCCGTTCCAGGAAGCAATGATTTTATTGTCCCGGTCCGGCCGCCTTCTCCGGCTGCGGGCTGAAAAGAGCTTCTGCTCGGCAGTTGTTATCCGCGCAACGATTTCCGCCACAGGCTTTGAAAAACGCCGGGCGGTTTCCGCAAGGCCGTGGGCAATGAACAGGATGTTCTTACCGGTGAACTCGCCGTGGGGATCCGCAGCCACATTACCCCCGGCTTTTACACCGTAACGAAATGAAAGCATATCCGCATCAAGAGGATCAAGCAAGCCATGAATCTCATCCGCTCCCCAAACGTAAAAAGCTCCTTCCTGTTTGGCTGAATGGCCGCCGTCATTATCCGCCGCCCTTGAATCCGGCAGGCTGTCGGCGTCTTCGGCGCTGAAAAAACCGCCGTCCGGATTCTGCATGTCCCGCAAGAGATATCCGATGGTTTCTTCAGCGGTTTTCAGCAAGGCCTGGTCGCCGGTCAAGCGAAAAGCTTCCAGGTAAGTCTGGATCAGTTGCGCATTGTCATACAACATTTTTTCAAAATGGGGCACGTGCCAGTTCACATCCGTGGCATAGCGGTGAAAGCCGCCGCCTATTTGATCATAGATA
>CAYZXZ010000222.1:0-2129 GCA_964481615.1 uncultured Desulfobacteraceae bacterium
GTATTTATTGCACTATTTAATGTTAAAATATTTATGGCCTGATTAGTATTATGCGGGGCCGGTCATGCCTTGACCAGACGGATGGAGTGGGTTTCTCTCAGAAAGCCCCATAAATGTTTCAGAATCAGATCAACGGCGCCGTCGATATCCAGATCCTTCCGTCCGGATTCATTCTGGCAGGATGCCAGCAAGCGGGCGTTTCCGGCGGAAAGGCCGAAATAATTACGGATGTAAAGGTCCAGCGCGCCGTGCCGGGCAATAAATTCGCTCTCACGCAAACCGGCAATCGCAACTCTCTCCTTTAACGGCAGATCTTCCATGAGACGAGTGACCGATTCGGCCAGGGTCTCCGGGGCTTCCCGGCGGGCGGCCGGATCACCCAGGCCAAAGGGCCGATTGATGAAATTCGACATGTTCTCCTCGATCACCGAGAAATAATAGACGGACTCAAGAATATTGAAGGTTGCGTGATAGATATCGGGGTCTTTGCTGGCCCGGGGGCCGGCCACGTTCAGTATTCCGATGCTGTTTTGCCGTATCCAGTGCATGACTTCAAACGCGGCATTAAATTCATCGACTGTGTTCAAGTCCATATGCAGGCACGGCCGTCCGTATCGTTTAGCCAATTTCCGCGTCAACTCGGATCCCCCGGCCAAGCGCCCGTGGGCAAGAATCAGGGTGCCGTCGGAGTCGATCACATTTTTTTCGGTTCGTTCCGCATATGCGGACGCCGGTGTTTCGCTGACCTGATATCGGTCCGGGATAAAGCCGTCTTCGGCCAGTCTTCCCATAGGAACCCAGCCGCCGTGGGGGATATCATTATCGATGGCGAAATCAAGGGCTGCGCGGTCCGCTCCGGTTTGCCCGCCGGATACGATTTTTGTAATCATCATGCGATATAAACAATACGAGTGTGCAGCAAGTCCGATGAAATTAAACTATCTTATAATATTCAAAAATTGCAACAAAGACAATCAAAAGTCAAGGGTTTTGTCAAACCGGATACCTCTCTGCCGTATGATCCATATTTTGATTTTTTACGATGCCGTCCTGTTTTCCATGTAAAAACAGGAGTTGCAACCCTGCGGGGTTTTCATTAACTGTAAGCAAGACAGGAATGCCATGATGGAGAGAGAGTATTCGGCACTGATGGAAAAAAAACGCATCTTCCGCCGGATGATTCGCCATGCCCTGACCACGGAGAAAATCCTTAGAGAAAATCCGCCGGAAGTGGTGATGATGAAAGGGGATCCCATCCTCTGCATCGATGCCGACGATGCCCGCAACCGCATAGCGCTTATTGATCGCATCTGCACCATGATACTCGGCCGAAACGATGGTTCCATGGAAGTCAATCCGGAACCGATGTCGGCAACATTGCGGGTGGATACTGAGCAGGCAGACTTTCAGGGCGAGATGGAGAAGATGGATAAAATTCCAAAAGGATTATCTTGAATTTTTCCGCGTATCCCTGTCAACGAAGATTTCGGACCCGTTCCGCCTCGGCCTCAGCTTCAGCCGCCAGCTGACGACGTTGTGTAAGAGATGCCGCTTTTTTGAAAGATTCGTATGATTTATGGTACTCACCGTCCAGCTTGTAAGCCCTGCCGAGATCAAAATAGATTTGGGCCTCTTGCGGCGCCAGGGCCGCGGCCCGCTCCAGTGCGTCAATTGCATCCGCATGCCTGCCATCGGCCATGCAGGCCAGACCAAGGTTATGATGGGCTTTGGGAAAATTTTGACTGATCTCAAGTGCATCCCGGCTGTATTGGATGGCTTTGTTGTAATCTCCGAGTTTGTAATAGGCAAACCCCATATTGGTCAGCGGAAAGTGGGGGGTCATATACATGAGATCCTTTGCGGCTGTTTCAAAACAGTCGATGGCTGCATGCCAGTCTTCCTTGTCAAGATAGGCGGTTCCGAGATTGTTCCTGGCCGGCGTATAATCCGGCTTCAGTTCGAGCGCCTTTTGAAAATGGGTGATGGCAAGATCCGGTTTTCGCTTGGCCATGTAGGCCAGGCTGGCGTAGACGATGTCCCTCTCCTCTTCGGTGTACCTGGGATGGGGAGTGATCGCCCTGCGGATCTCGTCAAGCTGCAAGATCTTGACGGCTATCATCTTCTCGGAA
>CAYZXZ010000222.1:2139-3380 GCA_964481615.1 uncultured Desulfobacteraceae bacterium
GAGATAGGGATCTTCCGGATAAAGCTGCTCGGCTTTTTTAAATTCGATCAGCGCCTGTGTATATTGTCCCTGGCCCATGTAGGCTTCCCCGAGCTCCCGGAATGCCCGCGACTGATCCTGTTTGACGATGGTCTGACTGGAAGCGCATGCCAGCAGCATGCCGGCCGACAGCAGCAGTATCCAGAATTGAAAAATGTTCCGGTATTTCATGCTGGTCCATCCTTTTCAACCATGTTTCGATATTGTCGCGGCAAATCTTTTTCCGGGAGCGATTGTGCAGTTGGCTTCGTCACGGCGACAGTGAGACGACGCGGATCCCTGCGTCCGTGAAAAACGGCACCAGTCGCAGGGGAACAGGCGCGTCTGAAAAAAGAATGCGTTGGTCGCCATCATCGCCGAACGTGGCCATGAGACCCGGCACCTGCATGGATGGGTTATTGATGCGGGGCCTGTCGGCAACCCAGAATGTGGGGTCTTTTTCATGGGTGATGGCCAGGTGATCTAAAAGCTTTTGTAAAATTCCTCGATTGTTCTGACGCCGATCGATCTGCAGCACACTGAAACCCTTGGCTTCCAGGGATGTCAAGGCTTCGCCCCGGAGGTCTCCGAAATCCACGATCACTTCCCGGCCGACTCTCGTGGTCAAAAAGTTTGCGCGGGTGCTAACCTGAAATCCGGCATACGGGAATGCGATATCAATCTTTTCCTGATAGGTGAATCCGAAAAGATCCGCAAGCTGGCGGATCACCCCCTCGGGAGATGCGGGTTGCAACACCACAGCGCCACCGGCCCGCAACTGCAGGACACCGTATCGATCCGTAGCGCCGAACCAGGTATCGCTGTTGATCCATTCGGATACGAGAATCCCTTTTCCTTCAAGATACGCCCGAAAGGCTGCTGGCATTGCCCGGTCCGGATGATCGAGAATGGCAAGGTACACCCTGCCGCGGCCGTTTGGATTGTCATAAATGTAATCGGCCCTGATGGTTATCAGGACCCCCTGATCATCAAAGGACATCACGCTGTCGCATGCCCCACCGTGAATGATCGGGCAGATGGGGTTGAGCAGATCTCTGAGTTCCGCCGCTGCGGGAATTTGCAGGACAGTCAGATTTTTCCAGTAAATTTTGATGACATCGGCGTCAATGGCCGAAAGTTGGTCGGTCGGAGCGTATAATACCCGTTTTCCGGATCGGAATTCCATCACGGGCGAAATCGACAGATCCAGCCGGAAATCGGGC
>CAYZXZ010000223.1:0-3307 GCA_964481615.1 uncultured Desulfobacteraceae bacterium
GGACATGGTTCTCCCCTATCTTAAACCTTATGAAAAGGAATTCGGCGTACCAGTCAACGATATTCTGGGATGGGGACGGATCGGTGCGAACGGCAATCCGATGCATTTTTCCATGTTCGGACTCGGATTGCGCATGGCGTCCTACTTAAACGGCGTCAGCGAGCTGCACGGCAAAGTGGCCCGGAAGATGTGGAACAGCGTCTGGCCTGCTCTGCCGGAGGATGAAGTCCCCATCGGCCACATCACCAACGGGGTTCATGTGCCTTCGTGGATTTCCATTGAAAACTCGCTGCTTTTCGACCGGTATCTCGGCCCCAACTGGCATCTCAAAACATGGCGGAAGCCGGAAATCATAGACCGTCTCGACGACATCTATGACGAAGAGCTGTGGCGATCCCACGAAATGAGCCGAGCCCGGCTGATCCGCACCTGCCGGAACCTGATGGTCACGCAATACGGCCGCCGGAACGCGCCCAAATCCATCATTGAAGGGGCCGCGGCCGTTCTCGATCATGACGCGCTTACCATCGGTTTTGCCAGACGATTCGCCACTTACAAGCGCGCCTACCTTCTCATGCGTGATCCAGAGCGCTTTGAAGCCATACTTTCATCCAGAGAACACCCGGTCCAGATCATTATGGCCGGCAAGGCCCATCCCAAAGACAACGAAGGCAAGGAAGTCATCCGCAGCCTGATCCAGTTCGCCCGCCGGGATAAAGTTCGGCATCGCTTCATCTTTTTAGAAGACTATGATCCCTATATCGCCAGGCACCTGATCCAGGGCTGCGATATCTGGCTCAACACCCCCCGCCGGCCCATGGAGGCCTGCGGCACTTCCGGCATCAAGGCCGCGGCCAACGGCGTCTTGAATGTCAGTATTTTAGACGGCTGGTGGTGCGAAGGGTACAGCACGGAAACCGGATGGAAAATCGGAAACGGCGAGGAATACCATGATCATGAATACCAAGACGATGTGGAAAGCCAGGCCCTTTACAATGTCATGGAAAACGAGGTCATACCCTGTTTCTACGATCGTAAAAACGGCGACACGCCTGACAAATGGATCAAAAAAATGAAGGCGTCCATGAAAATGGCGCTCAAACAGTTCTGCGCCCACGGCATGGTAGGCAAATATGTCGCTTCCTATATTTCCGCGGCCGAGCAGTTCGGCACGCTCCTGGCCGACGGCGCAAAGGAAGCCAAAAACCTCAAAATGCTCCATCAGCGACTGAAGGCCGAATGGAATACCATCCAGATCGCCCATCCGGTCAGAAACATCGACGGCCCCTTTCGCGTGGGCGATGAATTCAAAGTCACCTCATCCGTGTTTCTCGGGAACCTCACCCCGGATGAAGTGGAAGTGGAACTCTGTTATGGTAAAATGAAAACCGTCGAGTATCTGGAAACCATCCGGATCGAAAAGATGAACGTGATTGAAAATCACGGGAACGGCCATTTCGTATACGGTTGCGTTCTGCCCTGCGATATTTCCGGCCGCTTCGGGCTCACCTGCCGCATCACCCCTCGCGGCGACAATCTTTTAAAGTACGCGCCGGGATTGATCACCTGGGCATAAACCTCGATGACGAAACGATTAAAATCGCACTTTTTACAAAGCCGTCTATAATGATTCTGATTCCATTTTGCATTCAAGATGACATACGGCGGCAAGGAGGAGGCGATGCAGGCTTACTGCCAGTAAGTCGAGGAGCCGACGACGCAGCCAACACAGATGCCGCTTGAATGCGAATTGGAATAAATATTGCGAAACGGTGATGACCAATGACGATCGCTGAACGCAAACCCCGCATACTGATCATCACCCCGGAGGTCACGTACCTGCCCCAGGGAATGGGGATTGAGGCCCACAGCATGACGGCCAAGGCCGGCGGCATGGCCGACGTGTCCGCATCCCTGATCAGCGCGTTGTTTTCCCAGGGCGCCGACGTTCACGTGGCCCTGCCCGATTACCGGGCCATGTTTGATGGCCAACTGGCCCCGATCCTTCGGAAACAGAATCAGATGATCCGGAGCCGGATGCCGGAAGACCGCATTCACCTGGCCGAAGACCGCGCATTTTTCTATCTTCATAATGTCTATTCCAGCTATTGCGTAGAAAACATGCGGATTTCCCTGGCTTTTCAGCGTGAGGTAATGAATCACATCATCCCCGGGATCAAGCCCGACCTGATCCACTGCAACGACTGGATGACCGCGCTGCTGCCGGCCATGTCCCGGCGCATGGAAATCCCGTGCCTGTTTACCATACACAATATCCACACGGTTAAAACCACACTGGCCCACATCGAGGATCGTGGCATTGACGCCGCCTATTTCTGGAACCATCTCTATTATGAGAAAATGGCCGAAGAATATGAGCTGACAAGGGAGTACAACCCGGTTGATTTTCTGACCAGCGGCGTTTTCGCGTCCCATTTCGTCAATACCGTTAGTCCCACGTTCCTGAGGGAAATCGTCGACGGGCATCATGGCTTTGTCTCCCCGCATCTTCGGCGGGAACTGCAGAACAAGTTTTATGCCGATTGCGCGGCCGGGATTCTAAACGCGCCGGACCCGAGTTTCAATCCGGCAACCGATAAAAATCTCGTCCGCCAGTTCGGGCCCAAAGACCATGTTTTAGGAAAACTCCACAACAAACGCTTTCTTCAAAAAAAACTGGACCTGATCCAGGATGACCGGGCCCCGCTTTTCTTCTGGCCGTCGCGAATGGATACCATTCAGAAGGGATGTCAGCTGCTGGCCGACATTCTTTACCATGTGGTCCATACCTACCATGATCGAAACCTTCAGATGGTCTTTGTATCCGACGGTCCGTTCAAGCGCCATTTTTCTGATATCGTCAATTTCCACGGCATTCACAATCGGGTGGTGGTCTGCGATTTCAATGAGCGCCTGTCACGGGTCGCTTACGCGGCTTCGGATTTTATCCTGATGCCGTCGTTGTTCGAACCCTGCGGACTTGCCCAGATGATCGCCCCCATCTACGGTTCCCTGCCCGTGGCCCGGGACACGGGCGGTATTCATGACACCATCACGCACATGAATGCGGATCACGATACGGGCAATGGATTTCTCTTTGAGACCTATGATTCGGGCGGTCTTTTCTGGGCGATCCATGAGGCCATGCGCTTTTACGGGCGGCCTGCGAAACAGCGCGAAGCCGAAGTCCGGCGGATCATGACCCATGCGGCTGAAACCTTCAATCACGACGTGACGGCCCGCCAATATATCGATCTATATGAACGGATGCTCAAGCGCCCCCTGATGATCTGACGCTCTTTGCCTG
>CAYZXZ010000224.1:0-3298 GCA_964481615.1 uncultured Desulfobacteraceae bacterium
CGCACCCCGCAATACGAGTTCACGGGTGGCGCGGTATTTCACCTGGCCCGGCACGGTGTACAATTGAACCCTGACATCGCATCCCCTTATCTTCCCGAGCCCTACCGGCAGAAAATCAAAAAACAGAGTCCGGTCGCCTTCGGTATTAATCGATATCATTTTACCGGTAACCTGCTTGGAAAAATTCTTGTTGATATACTCCAGGTTGGTTGTTTTTCCGCTTCGACCGGGTCCGTAATAGACCAGCTTACATTCAATCTGCCGGTTCTTTAAATTAATGACTGCCATCGCAATCCGTCTCCCATCCCCCTGGATTCATCCTCTTTCAGCAAATATTGATCAGGATTTGACGGCTTTGTAAAACGTCCGATTTCCGCGTTGCGCGGCATCCAAAATCAACTTTTTACGATTCCGTCAGGATTTGACGTCAATGATTTTAATGGAAAAACTGTAATCCCCCCTTTTGGGTCCTGCTTCGATTTCTTTTTTTGACGATAAAAATCCGGTTCCGGAAAAAATCGCCATCGGCGAATAGAAAACAATGTCTTTCAGCATATCCCCGGGTTTCAGGCCGCTTATCAGATCCTTTTCTTTTTTGGGAATAATGATCTGGATGTATTTACCCGCCTGAAAGCTCACCTCAAACTCCACCTGCTCGCCTTTTCTGGGCCCACCCGGCAAACCAAACCGCGTGGCGCTGATATCGAGAATATCTTCATCATCGATCTCGGAATCCGGTTCGATGGTTTTCTGAAGCTCAATCCCGGCGATCTCCCGCGTGATGCCGGCGGCTGTTAAAATCTCCTGAAAATGACCCCTCACCAGCGCCAGTTCTTCCGGCGGGAAAAATTGTGTTTTCTGCCATTTTTGAAAAAGAGAAATGGCGTAATCCACATAGTTCTGCTGCACCCAGCACAAGAGGATATTCTTGGCTGCTTCCAGCCGAAGCGATTTATATTCGAGCAGACGGGTCAATTCTTCAATAGCCTTGTCATACTGCCCGAATTTGACCAATGCGATCGCACCGCCCAGCGTCGAAGATCCCTTGGCTTCGGGATCATCATAAGAAAACATTTCCTTCATCAAAACCTGGGCGTCTTCAGAAACCTTGGGCGGTGGGGTCGGAGTGCTGATCCGCCTCATCCTCTTGTTCAACTCGCTGATCCGGGATGAAATTTTCTCAAGAAGTGCTTTTCTATGTCGGATATTGTTGTTGGCTTTAATCAATAACTCGACGGCCGTATATTTATCAACGGCCTCATCCAGCAGTCCCTGACTGTGGTAGAGTTCGGCCTCCTTGAATGCCGCCTTGATTTTATTGATCAAATCCATCTCGTGCTCTTTAATATCCCCACAGCGCGGTTCCGGTTTTCAGACAAATCATTTCGTTTTCGATCCGGGCGACGGTTCCGGATTGAATCCGTCAGCCGTCAACTTACCATATCCCGGTGCAACTGTGAACGATTAAGTTGCGACAACAAACAAACTCCTTCGTGTATCTAAAATATTTACCGTTTATTAAAGATTATCTCAAGAAAATTTTAGCGGCCGCAGCAGTTCCCTCCTGACGGCCATGCCCAGCTTTTCCATCATTACCATGGACCGGGCTTATAACGACTATCGCCTGTTTTCCTCCTGGACGGAAAAGGGCATTTATTTTGTCACCCGGCTAAAAAGCAATGCTGATTACCGGGTGGTCCAGGAGTTGGATCGACAGTCCCTTTGATGTCGTTCCCATGTAACCAAAGTCCGTCCAATGCCTTTTGCCGTTACGCGGTATTGGACAGCATTGAGGCATGTTCACTCCGAGCCACCTCCGGAACCCGCGCCGACCTTTTAAAAACCGTGGACCTTTCGTCAAACTTAGTTTATAAGAATTCTAATTTAGATAAACCGAATACACAGCGTCTGAAAGGAAAGTCAGGCATTCTTGAAAGCGTCGTAAACGTCTTTTCGCGGCGTTATAAAACGTAAAGGAGGCCTATGTCCGGAAGCATCGCTTATGAACGGTTCATCTGGTTTCACGAGCAGATCAAGGCTGGCCGTTATCCCAACGCCCAACATCTTGCCGATCGTTTTGAAATCTCCCTGCGCACCGCCAAGCGCAATCTCGAATTCATGCGGGACCGTTTCGGCGCGCCGTTGATTTACCATCGAGAACGACGGGGCTATGGCTACGACGACGCATCCTTTGAAATGCCCCTGATGCCGGTGACCCAGGAGGAAGTTCTCGCGGTGCTCGTCGCCCGAACTCTGCTGTCTAAAACCGCCGGCGGCGTCATCAATGAAGCCATGCGCCGCTGCGGGCAAAAGCTTTTGGAGCAGGCGACCCGGTTCGGCTGGGAACCGGCTCGTCTGGATGAAATTTTTTCCGCCGCCGGACACGGCTTCAGCCCGGTCCCGGCCGCCGCGTTCCAGACCGTGACCCGGGCCCTGCTCGACAAGAAACTCCTGGCCTTCACCTATACCTCTCCCCAGGATGAAACCCCGGTCCACCGCGTAACCGAACCCCATCACTTGCAATATTACATGGGCTCCTGGGTACTCATCGCCAGATGCCGCCTGCGCGATGAATTCCGCATGTTTTATCTTTCCCGCATGAGCGACTGGAACATGCTGCCCGGCGACTTCACGCCCCTGCCGAAAGACGCCTGGCAATCCCACGTCAACGGGGCCTTCGGCATTTTCAAAGGGAAAAAACTCACCACCGTTACCCTGCGCTTCATCCCTTTTCGCGCCCGCTGGATCCGCCGGCAAACCTGGCACCCGGACCAGACCCGCCGGGACACCGCCGACGGCGGCATCGAACTCAGCTTCCCGGTCGCTGATTTCCGCGAAGTCAAAATGATGATCCTCCAGTTCGGCGCCGACGTGGAAGTCGTCTCCCCGCCGGCCCTGCGCACCGAAATCGCCTACGAAATCGGCAAAATGACCCGGCTTTACCCGGATGGGGCCACCGCCGCGGAAAATGCGCCGGAATATTGAATTTTTATAATTTTTTTTCAATGGGGGACATGTTTTGACACCCATAGTTTTGTATTAGATTACCAAAATCATAAGAAGGAGGTGAGTTTTATGAATGAAGCTTATCAAGTTCAAATGGAAATATCCGGGAATACAGCCATCTGGACCCGGCCGGATACTGGCGATTGCCCTGTCAGTTATCCGGTGCCGACCTATTCAGCGGTAAAGGGGATTTTTGAATCCATATTGTGGGGACCGGCGGTGATGATCGTACCCACAAAGGTGGAGATTTGCGCGCCGGTGCAATATCACAATTATCAAACCAAAAAAGGCG
>CAYZXZ010000225.1:0-3263 GCA_964481615.1 uncultured Desulfobacteraceae bacterium
TATCGCAGTATGGAAAACATCCTGCCGTTCAAGTATGTTCTTGCGGACTCGGTTTATGGCATGAGCCCTGAATTTATCGAAACGGTTGAAGCGATACCGGGAGCAACCTATTTTGTGTCGGTTACAAAAAGCACGTTGTGCTGGTTGAAAGACCCATTGACCGTTCATCGAAAATATCGCTGGGGCGGCCAAACCAAAACAAAAAAAATGATAGCCGATAGCGCCGGCAAGCCAATGACGGTCAGCGACCTGGCCAAAAATATCAACGGCTATTTCTGGTATCGGCGGAAAGTGTCCGAAGGCGCCAAAGGGCCGATCGTTTATGAGTTCACCCGTGTTGCCAATGAAACGGCATGTTTAGTTCGTTGATCGATCAGGTCACATGGATTCAGCATCGCAATCATCGGGCGTACTTGTCCAGCCGTAAAAAGCGGTTGAGGGACATGGCTGTCAAAGATCATCAAGTCGCGTTGTAGGGTTATGAATCTGAAGGCTCATTTGGGTCAGGGCTTTTTGCATGTGCTGCACATGGCGCGAGGCGGCTTTAACCATGTTGTCTCGGCGCCGAGCAACATCTCTACAAAAACTATAGTTTATGGAGGGGGAGGACCCCCCCCCGGAGCGAATATTCATTCCACCCCAAGGGGGATGCGCAATTGATGGTCGTTGACGGGAAGGTCGTCTGCGACGATGATCTATTGATCCCGTAATTCCCGCTTTAAAATCTTACCCGTGGCGCTCATCGGCAGGTCTTCGCAGATTTCCACCAATCGGGGATATTTATAACTGGCCATATTTTCTTTTGACCATGCGATAATCTCCTCCGAGGTGACAGGGTGTTCCGGATCGGGAATAATATAGGCTTTAATTTCTTCGCCGTGGGATTCATGCGGAACGCCGAGTACGGCCGCCATGCTCACGCCGGGATGGGTCAGCAAGACTTCTTCGATTTCCCGTGGATACACATTAAAACCACCACGAATGATCATATCTTTGACACGGTCCACGATATAGACATAACCTTCCTCATCCATCCTGGCGATATCACCGGTGTAAAACCAGCCGTTGCGGATAGCTTTGGCGGTTTCTTCAGGGCGATTGTAATAACCTTTCATTAGATTCGGTCCACGCATGACCAATTCGCCCACTTCCCCCGCTGCCAGGGGGCAATCGTCTTCGGCCACGATTATGAGATCCACGCCCCACACCGCTGTGCCGATGGATCCAGGTTTCCGGGGGCGCTCCAGACTGTTGAAAGTCACGACCGGAGAGGTTTCCGACAAGCCGTAGCCTTCCAGGATGGGCACATCGAATTTCTCCTCAAACTTCCGTAAATCCTCCAACGGCAGGGATGCCCCGCCGGATCCGCAAATGCGCAAGTTTTTTTTGATTTTCTCAAAATCGTATTTTTCTTCAGCGCCTTTGCAGTTGAGCAGGCCCCAGTACATGGTGGGCACCCCGGCGAAAAAGTTAATCTCTTCTTTTTCCAAAAGCGCCAGGGCTTCGTCCGCATCAAACCGGGGCAGCAAGACCAATGTATTGCCGGCCATAAACCCGGTGTTCATCTGTACGGTCTGGCCGAATGAATGAAACAACGGCAGGACAACCAGTTGTTTGTCGCCCGGAGTGGCTTTCACCAGGTCCCGCATGACAAACACGTTGGTCAAAATGTTTGCGTGGCTGAGTTCTGCACCCTTGGGCTGTCCCGTGGTGCCGGAAGTGTAAAGAATCACCGCCGTATCATTGGGGTCGGTGTCCACGGCTTGAAACCAGGGCATGTGTTCTTCCATCAGATCTTTAATGGTTGGCGCCCCTTCAATGGGTGGCGGGCCGTCCGGGTTGGCGGGCATAACCCAATAATGTTCACATGAATCGACCTGATTGAAGGCCTTCCAGGCAGATTCGCCAATGGGCAATTCAGGCGTTCCCTCAAACGCGAAAACGGCTTTGGCTTCCGAATCCTTTAAATGATAGGCGATCTCGCGTTCCTTCAACAACACATTCAGCGGCACCACCACCGCGCCCGCTTTTAGAATACCGTAATAGACAATGGGGAAATACGGCAAATTGGGGCATGACAGGGCCACTTTGTCTCCGGGTTTTATTCCGGCGGTCTCGGTCAGACCGTTGGCCAGGATATTGGCGGCTGCGTTTAACTCTTCATAGGTGATGCGGCGGTCCCGAAAAACAACCGCTTCCTGATGAGGATAGTTCCGTGCGCTGGTTTCAAGTATGGTGGATAAATTCAGCATGCCTGCCTCCTTTTTTCCGGGTTGAAGTGTTCATGGTCACGGTAAAAAAACATTTCCAACCTATTGCGCTGGAATAGGGTCCATGGGCATAATCAATCATAAAAATCTCGCATGACTCGGTGATTGATTTTTTTATTTATAATCTATTTCCAAAACTTTGGCACTAAAAAAACATTATGTGGCGGGAAGGTTGGATGTGAATATTGTCAGATCATATATGCACAATTGCCGATGCTCAGGAATACTGTCGAACATGGCAAGCTATCCTCAGTTTTTTTCATTAAAATGCAGATTCTCCATATAAAAAGGCAATGCCCTTCGGAATTTTCCACAGCACGTTTTTCCTCGACATTATGAACCGGTAGCCATTGCCGCGTATACGGGCGAATCAGGCCTTGCTTCGCAAGCGCCAGCAGTTCAAAAGCATGTATCTTCAATACTGCGATCACTTGGTCTCCGGTAAGATATTCCGCCATGATACGACTCCTGTCGCGCCCTGTACCTATTCCAGGGGAAAGCCGGCCAGGATACCGGCTTTGTCGGGAGCGACACTATCCCCCGGGATTAAATAACGTTTAAAACCCGATTTGTCGTTTCGGCCTGTCCTCGCTTCGATCAATTGTTTTATGGCGGTAAAAACAACCTGGAACTGATCGTCATACCTGGCTTCCATATCTTCAATTTTGGCTTTCAGCTCCGCATACCCGGACAGCATCTCCCGCAACCGGGTAAAGACCCGCATAATCTGGATGTTCACCTGAATGGCCAGTTTGCTTTGCAAGACGGAAGAGAGCATTGCAACACCCTGCTCTGTAAAGACCATCGGCATATATCGGGTGCCGCCCCAACTTGATGTGTCAATCTGGCATCTCAAGTTTTCAAATTCTTCCCTGGTCAAAATAAACATGAAATCTTCCGGGAAACGTTCAATGTTTCTCTGGACGGCTCTTTTTAACTGGAAAAAAAATTCCCGGAATTGCTCGCTCTGACCAACAGTCAGTGGCCGGAAGC
>CAYZXZ010000226.1:0-3225 GCA_964481615.1 uncultured Desulfobacteraceae bacterium
TTTGCCGCAGGCAATGCCCAGGCCCGCCGATATCGATGTGCTGCTGTGGCCGGCGGTAAACGCGTCATATGGGCTTTCACTGATTTTGGGGAAACCGGAAATTCCCCCCATCTGGCGGAGCGTCGGGAATCGCTCTTTTCTGCCGGTCAGAATTTTATGGGTATAGGCCTGGTGTCCCACATCCCATACGATCTTGTCTTTGGGCAGATCAAACACATAATGCAGGGCCAGGGTCAGTTCCACAACGCCGAGATTCGACGCCAAGTGGCCGCCGTTTCTGGAGACCGTTTCAATGATCAGTTTGCGGATTTCAAGGGCCAGTTTGGGCAGGGCCGATCGCGGAAGCCGCTTTAAATCAGCCGGGGAATGGATGATATCCAACAGGCTCAAATTAAAAACACTCCAATTAATAATGAATAGTTCTGTAAAAAATCAAAATTCAACGGCAAGACGTGTGCAAAGCCCGAGCAATGATTCGTACTTTTTATACGTTGAAGCAGCGAGGGATGCAGCACAACGCAGAAGTTGGACTTTTTAGACGTGCCGCCCTTCATCGCTTCCGTTCAATGACATAAAATGCCAGGGCCGTCAGCGCATCCGCCTTGCTACCAAAAATCTCAACGGCTTGCAAGGCATAGTTGATCAGTTCGGCGGCAAAGCGCCTGGATCGGTCAAGTCCGATGATCCCGGGAAATGTTGATTTGTTCCGGTCCTGGTCCGTCCGGACGGATTTTCCTATCATGTCCGGATTTCCCTCAACATTAAGGATATCATCGGTTACTTGAAATGCCAGTCCGATGTGGCGGGCATAGGCGTCCAGATGCCGGATCTGGTCGGGTGTCGCCCCGCCCAGTATTGCCCCAATTTTGACGGATGCCGCGATCAGTGCGCCGGTTTTAAGATCATGCATGCGTTTGAGGGGTTCAAGATCAAGGATTATGCCTTCCGCGGCCATGTCCTGCATCTGGCCTTCAATCATCCCCTTATAACCGGCGGCCCGTGATAAAATGCCGATGATCCGAAACAGAACTTCCGGTTCCGGGAATGCGACCAGCAACCGTTGTGAGGAAAGGATTTCAAAGGCCAGGGTTAACAGGCCGTCTCCGGCAAGGATGGCAGTGGCTTCGTCAAATTTCACATGGCAGGTGGGCTGACCCCTTCGCATCCGGTCATTGTCCATGGCAGGCAGGTCGTCATGAATCAGGGAATAGGTATGCGTCATTTCAATGGCGCAGGCTGCCGTCACCATTGCATCACGAACCGGCCCGTTTTCCGCGCCGGTTCCTTTACCGGCTTTAATTCCGATAGGAAATTTGATATCAGCGCCCGCATAAGAACGGACGGTTTCGGCCGCTGCCAGACATAGTATGGGCCGAAGACGCTTGCCGGATGCCATCAGGGAATAGGACATGGCCTGGCAGAGGCGGGAATCGTCAAATTCACGTTCAATAATGCCTGCAAGGGCTTCATTGATAATATTGCGTTGATCCGCAAGGTATCTGGAAAGATCAAAGGATATGGAATCAGAAGATCCGGAAGATGTTGAATAAGACTCACTCACTCAGCCATTCTCCTGCTCGTTTTCAGATTCAAAAAACGGGTTTTCCAGGATAATTCCGTCCTTATCCTTCAACAAAAGGTTTATCTTTTTTTCCGTTTCATCCAGTTTTTCAAAGCAGAATCTGGAGAGGCGGACCCCTTCTTCAAATGTTTTAATGGCTTTTTCAAGGGGCAGATCCCCGGATTCCAGTGCCTCGACAATGGATTCAAGCTGGGCCAGTGAATCTTCAAACGTCTTCTTGGCCATCGATGGTTTTCCTTTCAACACGACAGGTTAGGCTTCCTTTGGCAAGCAGTATCTCAATCATCCGGCCTGCGTTTACCGTCCGCGCATCCGTGATGATTTTTCGTTCCGGGAGTACGCGCGCGATACTGAAGCCACGGTCTAAAACCGCTGCCGGACTCAGGGCATGGAGTCGACCGTTAAGTGACTGAAGTTTCATTATTTTTGTCTTTAATCCCGTTGTATGTCGCATGACCAAAGCGCCTATGTACCGGGACACGGTTTCGCGATATACTAGAATCTTCTGCTTTGGATTGCCGGCATTCAGGCGCTGCACCCGCCAAGTCAGTCTTTCCCGTTTAAAACGGATATATTTATCCATCCGGCGATACAGCCTGGCGGTAATATCATCGACGCGGAGCCGGAGATCGTCGATTTTTTTCTTTGGATGCACCAGGCGCCGGGTCAGCTTGTTCATATATTGCAGGTGGTTTTGCACCATCCGCCGGCACCCGGAATCCAGTCTGCGGCGCAACAGGATCAGCCGGTGCTTGAGATCGGATTTGACCGGAACCACCAGTTCCGCGGCAACCGAAGGGGTAGGGGCCCGCAGATCAGCGACAAAATCGGCAATGGTAAAATCCGTTTCATGCCCCACGGCGGATATGACCGGAATAGCTGAGGCGAAGATGGCCCGGGCCACGGATTCGGAATTAAATGCGGATAGATCTTCCAGGGAGCCGCCGCCCCGGGCAACAATAGCCACATCCGCGTCTTTACGCTGATTAAGAAGATCCAGTGCGGCGACGATATCGGCTTCAGCGCCCGGCCCCTGGACCTTGACCGGAAAAATATCAATGGCAATGTCTTCGTACCGGCGGTGGATCACCCTAATCATGTCATGCACCACCGCGCCCGTGGGCGAGGTGATCAAGCAGATCCGCTTAGGCAAAAATGGAACCGGTTTTTTATGGGCCGCGTCAAACAGGCCTTCAGCCGCCAGTTTAGCCTTTAACTGTTCAAAGGCGGCCTGCAGGGCCCCGATGCCTGCGGGTTCCAGAAATTCCAGGATGATCTGGTAAACCCCGCGGGGTTCATACAGGCTGATTCGCCCGAATCCGGTCACCTTCATTCCGTCTTCCGGCATAAACTTGAGGTTCCGGTTCTGGCCCCGAAACATCACGGCATTGATCTGGGCATCAGTATCTTTGAGCGTAAAATAATAATGGCCCGATCCCGGCACCCGGAAATTAGAAATCTCGCCGGTGATCCATATCAGGGCGAATTTCTGCTCCAGAAGAGTCTTGATGGATGCGGTAAGTTGGGAGACGGTATAGATTCGGCGCTCGCCGCTGATCTGGTTGTTCGGGTTCATTCGCGCGTCCGTTAATACCTGAATTTTGCACAAAACTTCCTGTCAGCAGCATGTGCCGTTAAAATTT
>CAYZXZ010000227.1:0-3215 GCA_964481615.1 uncultured Desulfobacteraceae bacterium
GAATTCATCGTGGCCAGCGGCCACCGGCGTATGAGTGGTGAATACCGTGGACCTGGGAATGACTTCCTGAGCGGTATCCAGATCGATCCTGTATTTCCGCATGACCTGGGCCAGGCGCTCCATACCAACGAAAGAACAGTGCCCCTCGTTGAGATGGCAAACCTCGGGATGAATCCCCATGGCTTCGAGGGCGCGCATGCCGCCTATGCCAAGGATCACCTCCTGGGCCAGGCGGATTTTAGCGTCGCCGGAATACAGGCGTGACGTGATGTCGCGTTTTTCCGGCGGATTCTCCCGGACATTGGCGTCGAGCAGAAACAGGGGTATCCGGCCGACCATGATCTGAAACACCTGAACGTATATATAGCCTTCCGGTCCGGTGATGGTGATGTAGAGGTCATTGCCCTCTTTGTCCCTGGCACGGGTGATGGGGAGTTGAAACAGATCGGTTTCGAGATAATTTTCCTGTTGCCAGCCGTTGTTGTCCATGTACTGGTGAAAATATCCCTTGCGATACAGAAGACCGACGGCGACTATTGGTTCGCCCCGGTCGGAAGCGGCCTTGAGATGGTCGCCGGCAAGCATGCCCAGCCCCCCGGCATAGAGAGGGAGACATTCATGAATGCCGTATTCCATGGAAAAATAGGCGACGGTTCCCTTGACCCGCGGATCAGTCTCCATGCGTTTTGCCGGTTTTTCCACATGGCTTTCAAAGGCTTCTTTCACCCGCTGAAAATGGGCCATGAAACTTTCATCATGTGATAGCGTTTCCAGTTGTTTCTGGGGAATCATGGTGAAAAAATTGATGGGATTCCGGCCGGATCGGTTCCAGATTTTAGCGTCGATGCGCCGCAGAAGTTCAATAGTATCCAGATTCCATGTCCACCAGAGATTGAGCACGATTTTTTCGGAAAAGGACAAGGATTCAGGGACTTTCGGATAGATCTGATAGGTCTGGATATAACTCATTTTCAGCCCTTTCTACGGTTAAATGCTGACAACAGCGTTATCGCTTCCGGAAAAACCGCTGGGAACATAGTCGTCGGCGGCCGGGTCATTGATCCAGGTCTGGTCGTCGACCAGATAGCGGAACTGGTAATCTCTGTTGGTTTCAAGATCTATGGTCAGGGTGAATGCGCCGTCCTTGCGTTTTTTCATGGGCGCTTGCCGGGTGCTCCAGTTGTTGAATTCTCCAACGATATGGACATTTTGAGCGCCCAGGGCTTCTTCCGGTGACAGGCGAAACGTCACCTTGCAGACCGATTTTGTTTTTAAAAACTGTTTTTTCAGGCTCATACGACCTCCTTGATCATTCTTTATGTAAAAGATTCCACACCCGCAGCCACTCACTGACCCCCCATGCCTGGGCATCGCATCCCCGCTGGAGATGGGGATAATCTCCGTCAACGATTTCGGGTATCTGGCCGGCACAGCCGCTGTTCATCAGCAGACCGCTGCTCCCCAGCAGGGCAAGGGCGGTTTTTTTGCCGGGCGCGCCGTAGGCGATATGCCATGCCTCGCAAAAGGCCGGAAATACCCATGTCCATGCCGTGCCGTTATGATATGAGGGTTTCCGCCGGGTGTCCTCATTGCCGGTATAGACGCCCTGATAGGGCCGGTGCGGATCATTGCAGGGCTGACCATTGAAGGCGACCGGCAACGGATGGGTTACGGGCCGGTCAGCCAGGCTCCGGATCGCGCCCGGCACGATCAGGGTTTCGCAGCTATGAACAATACGCCGGATCATGTCGGGATCAGTGACGGCTCCCAGGGTGACGGCATAAAGCTGGTTCGGCCGCAGGGCGTCGTCTTGCGTGGCGTCAGTCGCGGAAATGCCGGCTCCCGCATGCAGACAGTCGGAAAGATAACCTTCTTTTCCGCGATAGAAAAGGTCGCGCATGGCCTGTTCAACTCTGCCGGCAAGTTCGGCCCAGCGGGCATTTTTGACACTTATATCAATACGGGAAAGGAATCGCAAG
The DNA here is from genome assembly GCA_964481615.1 of uncultured Desulfobacteraceae bacterium. Taxonomy (GTDB): domain Bacteria; phylum Desulfobacterota; class Desulfobacteria; order Desulfobacterales; family Desulfosalsimonadaceae; genus SURF-33. Next base: position 1,980 of record CAYZXZ010000227.1, read on the forward strand.
GCATAATGCCAGAGGGCCTGTATTTCCACAGGGTATCCCATGCGGGGGGTGCCTGCCGGAAAGTTTGTGTCCATCCAGGTGAAATGGGACGGGCTGAAGATCAGGCCGGAATCCGGATCCATGCGGATACCGTTTGCCGTGCCGGCCATATAGGATTTGGCGATGGAGATCAGGACTTTCCGGATGGTCCGGCTGCCGCATCGAGCATCCAGAAAACCGGAGTTTTGAGAGGCGGTGATGAATTCGTCGCAGGCCACGAAAAACCAGAGGGGCGCGTCGGAGGTGTCCCGGTTTTCCGCATTGTTCCCCCGGATCATGTTGGGCAGTGTCCCGTTTCGTTCAAATCGGGCGAACTGTTGTAAAATCGGTCCGGTTTCAGCGATCATCCCGGCTTCGATCAGCCCGCGGGCCGCAATCAGCGTGTCCCGGCCCCAGTCGAGAAACCAGGGATATCCGGCGATGACGGTTTTCAGATCTTCCCGCCGGACCACATAATGTTTCAGGGCCGCGGTCATGGCCTCGCCCGGTTTCATGGGCAAAGAGGGCATCATGGCAGATGCCGGAGGCGTATCGTCAATGGCCTTGTCGGCTCGGGGATTATCAATATCGGCCGATGCGGTCAGCCGGACGGTTTCATCGCCTTTCAGCACCAGCCTGAAGTACCCCGGGCTGAAGAGATCGGTATGGGCGTCCATGCCGCGTTCGGCTTCCAGCGGAAGATGGACCATGTAATGCCATTCGGGTTCCCATACAAAGGTTCCCGATGAAGCCTGCATGTCAAGTTTCCGATCCGGGGACGGCTGAAACAAAAACCCGTTTGACCGGTGCCGGCATTTTGACGGCCAGGCATGTTCGGCGCCGAGAAATGCCTTGGTGTTTTCATGAAAACTGCGGTCATCAATATCGGGTCGGATAATGATGGTCACCGGTTTTTCGGCCGGGAGCTGATCATTTCGGTCTGAGGCAATGCGGCGGGAAAAGAACAGGTTGACCTGATTGCGGTCCGGGACCATTTTCGCCGTCACATGGAGCATCACATGCTGTCCCTGCCCGGAAGGCATGCAAAATTCCCAGCGGCACCCGGCATCATAGTCACCTGTGAACCGGGAAAGGGCGTCAATGGAGATTTCCTGGGAATATCCCTGAAACACGAGCCAGGCACGGCACCGGATCAGCATCATGCGGCGATCTACCGGGAAATCGGGATGCGGATTGGCCCCCAGCAGGGCGTCGTAT
>CAYZXZ010000228.1:0-3215 GCA_964481615.1 uncultured Desulfobacteraceae bacterium
CGCCATAACACGAAAATTCTCCTATTACCGTAACAGGAGGAATGTTATTTGGCGATCAATATTCCGGAAGACAAGCTTGCGGAAATTCGAAACGCCGCTGATATCGCCGATATCATTTCAGAGCGTGTGGTTTTGAAGAAATCGGGCAAGGACCTTTCCGGTCTTTGTCCGTTTCATTCTGAAAAGACCCCGTCTTTTACGGTCAGCCAGGCCAAGCAGATTTTTTATTGTTTCGGTTGCGGCGCGGGCGGGAATGTGTTCAGTTTTTTAATGAAGCATGACGGGATCGGGTTTATGGATGCGGTTCAGATCCTGGCCAAACGATACGGGATACCCCTGCCGTCGGAACCCATGACTCCCGAGCAGCGAAAAATTTTGTCCGAGCGGGATAAACTGTTTGATATCAATCAACAGGTGATGGCTTTTTACCAGTCCTGCCTGAAAGACCCCGCATTGGGGAAAAAAGCCGGAGCGTATCTTGACAGGCGCGGATTTAACAAGGATGTCGTCACATCCTTTTGTGTGGGGTATGCACCGGATGGATGGGATCACCTGGCGCGTTTTCTGAATCGAAAGCACGGGTCCATCGGGCCGGCGGAAACCCTCGGGTTGATCATCCCCAGGAAAAGCGACGGATACTACGACCGGTTCCGGAATCGCATCATGTTCCCGATTTTTGATATTTCACGCCGGATCATCGGTTTCGGCGGGCGGGTCATCGATGATGCAAGCCCCAAATATCTCAACTCCCCGGAAAACCCGATTTATCACAAAAGCCATTCGCTCTACGGCGTTCATGCGGCCCGGGACCCGTGCCGGGAAACCGGGTCCGTCTATATCGTCGAGGGGTATTTCGACCTGCTGGCCATGCATCAGCACGGTTTCACCAATTCCGTTGCCACCCTCGGCACGTCCCTGACCGTCGAGCATGTCCGGCTGTTGCGCCGCGGCTTTGCCAAAAAAGCCTATCTTGTTTTTGATTCCGACGAGGCGGGCATGCGGGCCGCTCATCGCAGCATCGCGATCTTCATGAATGAATCCGTGGATGCCGCGATCCTGGTTCTGCCCAAGGGGCACGACCCGGACTCCTTTCTGCTGGAATTCGGGTCGCAGGCGTTTCAGGAGATCGCTGACAAGGCCTTGGGAATGATGGCATTTCTCATTGAATCCGCCGTCAGGTCACACGGCCTGACCATGGAAGGTAAAATCCGCGTGATCGCAGACGTCACCCGGCCCCTTCTCGGGCTGGCCGACAATCTTGTCCGGTCCGTTTATGTCCGTCATCTTGCCGAGCGTCTTAATATAGATGAAACGGCCATTCTTGAAAAAATAAGGAGCGCGTCTCGGCGGCGTCCTGACGGCGTCGTTGCCGGGACGTCGACGGAGACCGGGAAACCGCCGCCGGACGCCGGGAAGGGAGCACCCTGCCGATCGGAACTGTTTCGCATCGAAAGGCAGATCATCGCCATGATGATCCATGCTCCGGACACGGCCGATGGCATTGAAAAGCAGAGGATTCTGCATTATTTTCAGGATCAGCGGTTGCGCCGCATCGGGGAGTTGATCCTTAAGCGGCCGATTGCCGGCGACCATACCCTGTCCGGCCTGATGAATCATCTGGATGATCCGGATCTCCGGGAACTGGCGGCGTCACTGGCCATGGAAGATGCGCACTGGGACTCCAGCTCCTGCCGGAATCTGATATCGCAGTATATCGGCGTCAATCAGCGCCGCCGCGGCGTGCTGCTGAACCGGATTAAAGCCGCCGAAGAGGGGAATGATCCGGATTTACTTTTTAACTTATTGAAAGAAAAGCAAAAACAGATTCGCAGGCGGCCATAGGCGCAACGCAGTGTTATAGTTGATAACGCATAAATCTCAACGTTTTGTCAGGAGGCAATATTTTATGGCAAAAAAGCCCGCAAAACAAAAGGGAGAATCCGAAGAAGCCAAAAAGGAAAAGTTTGATGAACTGGTTTCCAAGGGCAAGAAACAGGGATATCTGACTTTTGAACAGATCAGCGAGGTCCTGCCGGAAGACATGATGACTCCGGAACAGATCGATGAGACCTTGATGTGGTTTGATGATCTCGATATCGAGGTGGTTGAAAAAAGGAAAAAGCTTTCCGAAGCCGAAAAAAAGGATGACGGAGATTCGGAAAAATCATCCGACGCCGATGAGATCGACGCCATCGCCACCTACGGTACGGTGACGGACCCCGTGAAGATGTATCTGCGGGAAATGGGTCTTGTCACGCTGCTCTCGAGGGAGGGAGAGGTTGAAATCGCCAAGCGGATCGAGGACGGCGAACAGGAAATTCTGCGCGCCTTGCTCGAAACCATGCTCGGCGTCCAAAGTATCATCAACCTGGGGGACCACATTGCCGCGGGCGCTCTCCGGCCAAAGCATGTGCTGCGGGATATTGACGAGGGCGATACCATTGTTGATGAATCCATCCAGATTGAAAAATTTTTAGAGACCATTTCCGCAATCAAGGCCATCGAAAAGGAGAACCAGGAACTTCGGGAAAAATTATACGCTGCCGAGGATCTCCCGTCGGATGAAATTCGTCGCATCCGGCGGTCGATCCGCCGGCGGAATCGAAAAATATTCGAATATTTCAAGGAATGGCGCATGGAAAGCGACGTGATCGACGAGATCGAAAATAAGATACAGGATCACATCGTCTGGTTTGACGAAGTCAACAAGCTTCTTTGTAAATGCGCCGCAGCCATAGAGGCGCCCGTGGGGAATGTCCGCGAAAATCTGGCCTCCGGCGAAAAAAAATTCATCCGGTGGGCATGCACCTGCACTCAGTTGAAAAAAAAGGACATCGTCGATGTTTACAATGAATTGAACAACATTGCCGCCCAGATTCAGCAACGGGAAAGGGAGATCAAGGCCGACGCCAGGACATTGAAACGGATCATGAGCAATATCGAAGAAGGGCGAATGCGTGCCAAGGATGCCAAGAGCAACCTTGTCAGGGCTAACCTGCGCCTGGTGGTCAGCATCGCTAAAAAATACACAAACCGTGGTCTGCAGTTTCTGGATCTGATCCAGGAAGGCAATATCGGCCTGATGAAGGCGGTGGACAAGTTCGAATACCGGCGCGGTTATAAATTCAGCACCTACGCCACCTGGTGGATACGCCAAGCCATCACCCGGGCCATCGCCGACCAGGCGCGGACCATCCGGATCCCGGTCCACATGA
>CAYZXZ010000229.1:0-3190 GCA_964481615.1 uncultured Desulfobacteraceae bacterium
AACCGGGCAAGATATTCCACGACGATGTCATCGTTGCGCCGCGCGATTTCAGCGTTTGCCGCCTGCAGCGGCTTTTGCATATCAACGCGATTAAAAAAGATCCGATTATGACCCTGGTTGAAAAGAACAGGGGCCTTAAAAAATTCCTTAAACTCCTGGGGTCGGGACGGCTTATCGCGGATGAATTCAACCTTTAACGGACGCAGTTCGCTGTCGATGAGCATTCTGGCAAATGAAACCACGGTGGCTACAATCATGTCAAAGGCTTCTTCGGGCTGCTTTGCCGGCCGGTCGGCCGGATCTAGATAAACCATCATTGCGTCTTGGTCGCACGCAAACCGCATTTCGATAACATCGCTCACGATGCGATAAAACCGGTGAAGACGTTCCAGGGCGTCATACATGCTGCTGCTGACCATCAATGCAAACCCCAGGGCATGAAAGGTGGTGGGGCGGACATTAAGGGCCGCTTTTAAACCAAAACCGGGGTCGCCGGTCGTTCTTACCGCTTCCCGCCACAAAAGAGCCATGCTTTCCGCGCTGATTCGCGCGTCGGGATCGGTCAGCAGTTTTTTGTCGATCCCGGCGGCTTCCAGGGCTGGGTCCGGGTTATGGCCGTATGAAGCAATGGTCTTGACCACAACGGTGGCCCAACTGCTGATGGTGGTCTGTTTTTTGGGGGAATAATCCATCTGTCTCTTTCAGGACATGCCGGTGTTAATGACAACGCTTTGTCAAAAAATGACCTGAAACAAGAACCGGATAGGCGTATGTATAACATATTATCGGATTAGATAGAAAAAATAATTTTAGCGGCATGCCGTTTTGCCGCAACGCATGGCTTAACAACAGTCAACAGGGGAGGCTGTCATGGGTTTTGTGAAAACCAAAAAAGAGCTGGATGATTATTACAGCCTCGGGGTTCGAAAATTTACCGGAGCGGAAATGTTGGGGGTTCTTTTTGAGACCAAACCTGAAATCGTATCCAGGCTGCTGCCGCCGCCGCTGCTGCCCGCGGATGCGCCCACGGGTCTGATTTTCATCGCCCATTACCCCCAAACCAATCTCGGCCCCGGATACAAGGAGGCCGCGTTGTTTTTAAATTGCAAATACGGGGGAGAAAAGGGAAGCTATTGTCTTTCCATGCCCATCGACAGCGAAGAATCCCGGCTCTACAATGGAAGAGATATTTTCGGATTTCCCAAAAAAATGGCCCGGATTCATTTTGAGCGAAATGGCGATGAAGCTGTCGGCTGGGTGGTTCGGCATGGGGTCCTGTTTGTTGAGATCAGGGCGAAGCTGACCGATTCATTTCCCGTACTGCCGGAAATGGGCCCCAATTTTTTGTTTAAGGCATCCCCGCGAATTGATTTGCAACCCGGCTTTGACGGACCGGTGCTTTTATGCCGGCATAAAACCCATGTGGAAATGAAAAGCCTTGATATCGGATCAGCCGGTCTTTCCCTGACAGCATCAGATTTCGATCCATGGGCCGAACTGGAAAACCCGAAAGTCGCAATGGCGTTTTATCTGGTCAGCGACAATACCATGCTGCCGGGCAGCGTACTCGCCGAGGTCGATTCGGAAGCTTATCTTCCCTATTATTTTAAAATGACCGATTTTTACACCGGGAAATAATGATGATGAAGCCATAAAAAGTCCAGATTTTTACGATACTGTCAATGATGGTCCTGTAAAAAGGAGGAACCGGTATGATCGATTTTGAACCCACCCAGACCCAGAAACAGATTATAGCTTCAGCCCGGGAGTTCGGCAGGGAAATGATCCATCCGGCCGAAGTGGAACTCGACCGCATGGCTGACCCGAAAGCCGTTTATAAAAGCGATCTCTTTTGGAAGGTCATAGCAAAAGCCTTTGAACTCGGGTTTTCGAAAATGGCCCTGCCGGAACAATTCGGCGGTATGGGACTGGATGCCCAGACAACCGGCATGGTATGGGAGGAACTGGCAAGATGGGGGCCCGGTTTTGCCACATCCCTGATGCCGGGCAGCATCGTGGCTCAGCTTATCAGCTTTCTGGCGCCAACCAATCGAAATCTTGTTGACCGGTACGTCATTCCTTTTTGTGAGGACAATACCGGCCGGCATATTTCCGCGTGGTGTAGCAGTGAGCCGGAAATCGGGTCGGACGGGAAAAACTATCATGATCTGCGCATCCACCATCATACATCAGCCGCGAAAACAAACGGCGGCTATATCCTAAACGGAGCAAAGTCCGACTTCCCGTCAAATGGCGGCATCGCCAGGTCGTTTATCGTGTTTGCCTGCATCGATCCGACACTGGGGATCAAGGGCTCCGGAACCTTCGTGGTTCCCGGCGACGCAAAAGGCCTAAAAAGGGGGGAGTCGCTAGATAAAATCGGCCTTCGCGTGCTGGATCAGTCCGCTATATTTTTCGACAATGTCGAGATCCCCGAGGACCATTTGATTTTTCCCTGCGGAAACGATTACCCCATGCTCCACAACGCCATCCTGACCGTGGGCAACCTTGCCGTGGGATATGTTGCCGTAGGGGTCATGCGGGCCGCCTATGAATACGCGCTGGAACACGCAAAGAAACGGGTGCAGTGGGGCAAGCCGATCGCCCAACATCAGCTCATCGCCAAAAAACTCTTTGACTGTTATACCGCCATTGAATCAGCCCGGGCCCTGCTCTGGAAGGGCTCCTGGCTGAGCGCCAAAGCGTTTCCCGGGGATCTTAAGACCAGCATCGCGGCCAAGGTATACGCCACGGAGCAGGCGGTTTTTCATACCGCCGAGATGATGGAAGTCTTCGGCGCCTATGGTTTGTCAAAGGAGTATCCGGTGGAAAAATACGCCCGGGACGCCAAATTATTGAGAATTATGGACGGCACCAATGAAACCCTTTTGATAAAAGCCGCGTCTTTGCTCTAAGAATGGATGTCGTGAAAACGGGCGGCGGAAGAAAAGGGCCAATGACGATAAATTCCGAAAAACTATCTTCCTTACGCAAAGGACGGCTGCCATGAAAACCAATGATAACCCGGAAGGATATCTGTTTTCCAAAGGTTACTCCTATTATATTTTCGGATTGCTGTTTTTTTTGTACATGTTTGATTTCATCGACCGCATGGTGATTGTTTCCCTCTTTCCCTATCTAGTGTCTGACAGAAAACCCCGGTTTTTGGTTTTGGTGGGCGCAAAATTTT
>CAYZXZ010000230.1:0-3179 GCA_964481615.1 uncultured Desulfobacteraceae bacterium
GCGGCCGCGCCCACCACGCCCGCGGCGACAAGGGTGGTCGTGCTCCAGCCGATGGTCCCGGCCGTGATGGTCCCGGCCGATGTCGCGGATGCGGCCGATCCGCTCAGGCCCGCGCCGCCGCCGGTCTGGGAAGCGTCATAGAGCAGGGCCACCACGCCGAACCGGACGCCGGATTCCACTACGTCAATGGTGACATTGTCGCTGAAGCCGCGCAGTTCCGTCGGAGCCGTATCCAGTTCCATGCTGACCCGGATTTCCCCTTCCTTGGGAATATCCTGGTTGGCGGGCTTTTTCTGGGTATCGTCTCTGGAAATAACAAAGGACTGGGTGCGCACCACCTGATTCTGGGCATTGACCGCTAAAAACAGATATTCGATCCGGTCGGTGGTGGTCGACGGCGCGGGCAGAATGCCGGCGTATTTGCTTGAACCCGCCGGCGACATAGGTACAAACACCAGATCCGCCTCGCCCACGGCCTTGAAATAGCAGCGCACCAGGTTGATGCCGCCGGGGTCTTGGACATCCGCGTCCAGTTGAATCCGGTGCTCGGAAACAAAATAATCCGGCGGCGTGTGTTTCATCGTGGTGTCGGCGGCTTCGGCGGATGTTGCGGCAACCATTGGGGCCAGCAGGAAAAGCGTGATCAGTGCAACAAAAATCACCGTCGTCGGTATTGTCTGTTGAGAGCAATTGGAAACATTGGATTTTAGATGGCGGTACATGGATTTTTCCTTTTTAAAAAAGATGGTTGGTAATGAATTTAAAGACAACAATCTGATATCATTGATGGCGTCGCAAAAAGTCCGATTTCTTCGTTGCGCTGCATCCCTCGTCTTTGCGGCGTACGCTAAGTACGCCTCATTCCTCGGGATTTGCGACGCCTTGAACTCGAACTTTTTTCTTTGCCATCGCATGATGACTTTTTACCGAAGCATCATCATTGTTTTAGTAAAGATAATGCCTCAATCGGTTTTAATTTTTATTTCTTCGGCCTGTTTCAGCAGGTTGTCAAATTCAATGGTGACCTTTCCCGCCGGCAGGGTTTTTAGCATTTCCTGGACCAGCCAGGCGATCCGGTCTTTACGTGAGGAAGACGCATGGGCCGCCAGATTGATCAGGGCGTTGAACGGATCCACCTGCCATTGCCGGTGAGCCGTGCGCCACTGTTCACTGCGCCATAGCACCGTGCCGGTCTTGCAGTCGATGAGCCGCATGGAGCAGGAGACCACGATGGCGTCATAAACGCCCTCGTGAATGGATGCGGACTGATCCACCTGGCCCAGCAGCACGGCATTGGTGTTAAGGGTGGCGCACAGGCGCTCCAGGCTGATGCCCTGCAACTGGCCGGCGGTCTGTATCCCCATCTCCCTCATGACTTCCTGCACCCGTTCCACGGACACCCGGCGGTATCCCTTGGCCTGGAGCTGTTCGTAGACGCTGTTGTAGAGATGGGTTTCCATCTCGGGCTCCAGGGAAAGGTTGTCCATGGGCAGGACGGCGATCACGTCGGGATGATAGTTGTCAAAGAGGGGATGAAGTTCCCAGAATTCTTCATCCTGTTTTTCCGCGGCCGCGCCGGGCAGCGCGGCAAAAATGGCGATCACGCATACGCATCCAAGCAGCATTAAATATTTTATAACTCCTTGCATCATTACTCCATTGTAATACAATTATGTGACGCTGTTATTAAAATCTGAGCATCAACCTTGATAAAGCTCAGAATCGGCATCCAATCGTTTCAGTTCAGCCGGACACCGGAACCGTCCTGCTGCAGGGGCGCCCGCTGATGTCTGCTGGCGCCCGCGTAGGTGGAAATCAGCTCGAACAGGGCCTTGCCGATGGCGGAATCCAGGGCGTCGTCGCCGGCGCTGCTGTCCCATGATCCCACCTGGCCGCTGGAAAACGTCTGCCGGATGGTGTGCTCGCCTTTTCCGGTGGCCAGATATTCCCCGGTCTGGGCGTTCTGGAGCAGCAGGTCCACCCGGACGGTGGTATCGATCACTTTTCCCTTGGACATGGCGCTGGTCTGGGCCGTGGTGTTGACGTTAAATCGCGTGACGGCGCCGGAAATAAAATGCTCGCACAGCAGGATTCGCTGGGCTTTTTTCATGTTTTCCGGGCTCTTGACGATATCGGCCTGGCTTAAGGTGTCCCAGTCGAACAGGCGTTTCATCTCTTCCCATTCCACCACCCGGAAATAGCCGGTGCGCAGCAGGTGGGTAGAGAGAAATTTGGAGGAGGTGTCCCAGAGCCGGTCAGCGGAATAGGTGCTTTTGTTTTCAAATCCGGCCACGGCGATCAGGTCGCGGTTGGCCGGCGGCGGCGGGATGCGGGTCCAGTCGATAACCGCCGCCTGGGATTCCAATGCCGCACTGTCATCGGGCCGGGTGGTTTTGGTGTTGATCAGGCATCCGGACAACGCGACAGCCGCGATCAGGAGAATGAGCATCCCTGTTTGACGGGATGGGTGGACGCTGGCTTTCATGAATTTACATCCTTTCTCTGGGTTTTGGCGGCAACGCCGCTATGGTCGATGACTCGGGCTTCAGGTTTTGATGGCTCGTAAAATTGGACTTTTTACAGCTCCATCATGATTAATTTTTACAGTACCACCTTATTTAACGCCGACCAACGGCAGATCCGTGCCCTGCATCCGGAAATACGGGTGCTGCTGGCCGTTGGTCAGACGGGGCACCTGTCGGGCCACGAATTGAAAGGTCTCATTGACGGAAACATAGCCGTCCTTGTCATAATCCGCCTGACCCCGCATGGCCTCCACCAGGGCATAGGTGAAGGCGCCGTGGCCGGGAAAAGCGGGGTCCAGCTTGAACTGGTCGGATTCCATGGAAACCTCGCCGGCTTTGGAGGCAGACAGAATATAGAGGCCGGAAGCCGCGCTGATGGCCGCGGCCAGATCCTCGCTGGCCCCGCCGCCGCTGCGCGTGCCCACCTCCAGCGCGCCGGAATGGCAGGTATCCATGGCCACGATGATTTTATTGACGTTGTTGGACAGAATTTTAATGGATTCCTCAAAATCGGACATGCGCAGTCCGTTGGCCAGCACCGTGTCGAAATCCGCGTCCGACGGCATGAAATAATAGGAACCGGACTGGCGGTGCTTGATGCCGTGGCCGGCCACGAACAAAAAGATGATGTCATCCGGCGCGGCCTGACCAAGG
>CAYZXZ010000231.1:0-3145 GCA_964481615.1 uncultured Desulfobacteraceae bacterium
GAATCCGGAATTCTCTGCGGCGTCAAATAGACGGTCAATCAAAATATTATAGTCGCGACGCTGGCGTTACAAGTCGATCAGGCTTTCCCCAACACGTGCCGCAGTGCGGTTTCAAGGTCCGGGTGGCGGAACCGGTAACCGGTGTGAGTCAGACGGGCCGGGAGCACCCGCGCGCTGGAAAGGACGGTTTCGCGGCCCATTTCGCCGAAAGCCATTTCGATGGCTTGTTTGGGAACGGGGAACCGAGCCGGCCGGGAAAGCACTCTACCCAGGGTGGCGGCTAATTCCCGGTTGGCGATCGAGTTCGGTGAGACAATATTGACCGGGCCTTCAATGTCTGGCGTTGCGATACAATACCGGATGGCGCTGATGGCGTCATTCATGCTGATCCAGCTCATGTACTGATCACCGTCGCCGATTTTCCCGCCAAGACCCATTCGAAAGGGGATCAGGAGTTTTTTCAGCGCGCCCCCGGCCGGGGTCAGGACGATGCCGATGCGCAGAAAAACCGTCCGGATGCCGTTGTCTTGGACCGGTGCGGCTGCATTTTCCCATTTCCGGCAGACATCGGAGATAAAATCGTCTCCCGGATCGTCGGCCTCGGTCATGACGGCATCTCCCCGATTTCCGTAATATCCGATGGCAGATGCAGAGGCAAACACCTTCGGGGGATGAGGCAGGGCTGCGATGGTTTCTGAGAGCAAGGCCGTTGTTTTCGTGCGGCTTTCAATGATTTTTCGTTTTTTTTCGGCTGTCCATCGGCCCTGTCCGATGTTTTCTCCGGAAAGATGAATCACGGCGTCGATGTCGCCTAACCTTTTCGCATCGAGTCTTCCTGCTGACGGATCCCAGAAAATTTCGTCCTGTCCTAAACGGGGTTGCCGTCGCACCAGACGAACCACGCGATGCCCGCCGGTGGTAAGATAAGGAATCAGCGAAGCGCCGATAAGTCCGGAACCGCCGGAAATCAGGATGGTCATCGGTCCTGAATTCGGTGCCGGGAGATGGGCTGTCAAGTCCGCCGCCAGGGTGGCGTGGCGATAGCGGAATATGCGATGGAGTTTTTGTTGAATGATGCGGTCGGTGAATTCGAACAGATGGCCCGGAAAGGGGAGGGCGTATTCAATGATATCCTCATAAGCGGCCGCTGTTCCGGTTTCTGCGGAAAAGCGGTGGGAATGACGCCATACGGCGAACGGGCCTCGGATCTGGATGTCGGAGAAAAAACGGTTTTGCTCATAATCCTCATGTCGGGCCTGCCAGATATAGGGAACCGGCCCGGCCTTCATCCGGAGGGTCACTTCAGCGCCCGGCCGGATGCCGCCGGTGTGGCGGATTACCCGGGGCGGGTCCCAGGGAGGACTGAGCCGCTCCAGAGCTCCCGGCCGCTCATGCCAGGCAAACATGGCATCCACCGGTGCGTAAATAATGGATCGTTTTTGAAATATCCGTGTTTTCAAGATACATGCTCCCTGAAGATGAAGTTACGACGTGTTTTTGCGATTCATTATCCATGAAAATTGGGCTCTGAAAGACTCACGAAGCGAACAGTTCGATTCGTAATAAACCCATTAAATTATAGTGGACTCGCATGGGCATGCGGTCTGTTCCGGGTCGCGGTTTCCTGTTCCGTTGCAGCAGTCGCCGGTTTGACGGCAGGCCCGGCAGCGTTCATCGCAGCACCACTGGCAGGAAAAACAATCCTTGCAAAGATGTTTCTGGCGTGACCCAGCAGGGGGTTCCGGCACATATACTTTTCCGGTGATGCCCGGAATGCGGATAAACGGCATGGGGTTTTCCATTATGCGGCAATCAGCCGGTCGCCGCCGCAGAACACCATCAGGATCTCTTTTCTGGCGCAGGCAATGGTCATATTCACGGAACCGGCAAGATCCACGGCAAGGGCCGTGGGACGGGATATGCCGATGAGGATTTCGAGTCCGGCCCGGGCCGCTTTCTGGACCAGTTCGTAGCTGAGTCGGGACGACATGACCCCAATAACCGCATCAGGTAGTCGGCTGTCCAGGAATACCTTGCCCACGGCCTTGTCCAGGGCGTTGTGACGGCCAACGTCTTCGGCGAACGCCATTGGAGTGAGGCCGGCGTCAAAAATCATGGCCGCATGGGCGCTGTGTGTCCGTTTATGGAGATCCTGTTGCTGGGTGAGCATATTCACGCATGCCATCGCCTGATCACGCTTGATCCGGAGGGTTTGTGATATGGGCGTTACAATCTGCATCAGGTCCTTGACCACTTCCTTGCCGCAGATGCCGCAACTCGTCTGACTGATAAACCCTTTGCGATCCAGCAGTTCCAATACCTTTTGCCGACGCTGTTCCGTCAGGATCAATGTCCCTACGTTGACGTCGTCTTCCGTGCAGAAACCGAGGGACTCGATCTCTTCGATATGGTCGATGAGTCCTTCGGAAAGGCAGAATCCTGCCACGTGAGCCCGTTCATCTCCGGGGGTCCGCATTACCACCGAGTATGGTTTGCCGTCCACCCTTATGGAAAGAGGCTCTTCCATGATCAGGTGCATATCAACGCTTTCGGGTGCGTCGTCGATATACCGAGTTATCCTGTGAATGATTGCATCGGCCATTGTCGTATCATTCCTTTTGGATACTGTCTATTCCAAGGCGGCAGAGCCGTTGGGAGCAAATGGTTTCATGATTATTGCACTATAATCCGGTTGCGCAGGTATAGGTCTCGCACTCCTTCCGGGTCAGGATTTCCATTGCGTAAAGAATCCGCTCTTCCTTTTCCCGCTGCCCCGGCAAAAGGGTTGTATCCGGGGCGTCATTCATTTCCGCCAGAAGTTCGCCCCTGGACAAAATGGCGGAAATGCCTTCGGCCAGTGTTTTGCCGGAGCGCGCGTCCATGACCACGGCTTCCTTTCCGTTTGTGATCACGGCAACCGGGATGATCCGGTCTGCAAGCAGCCTGGCAACGGCAAGGGCAGGCCGTTGCCGGGTCACCACAGATCCCGGCCCATAGACGATCACCATACCCGGCCTTTCATCGATTGCAATGGTGAAATCCACGCCCACCGTGTCGGTTTTACCGTCCACCTCAACGGTAAGGGCTTGCCGGGTCCGTATTTCGCTCCGCGTGAACCCTTTTTCATCGATCAGTATCCGGGCGA
>CAYZXZ010000232.1:0-3134 GCA_964481615.1 uncultured Desulfobacteraceae bacterium
CCCACCTCCTTGATGGTGAGCATATTATAACATATTTGATTTAGAAATGGAATAAGAAATGTTGTGATCACTGGTCGATGCAAATCATGCTCAGAAGTAATGACCGGCGGAAAATGGTTTGTCGCCCAGGAAGTAAAAACAGATAATCAGAAATGTACGATTGCTTATCTGCCAGCTGGCGCTGATGGATCATTTGACTTTGATGGTATTACTTATTTTTTTAGATCCATGTCGGGGGAAATACCCGATACCTATCCAGCAGATTTGGAAGTATATGTAGAATCCTTTGAAACCGTTCAGGATTAGTGTCGCATCGTTTAAGATGAATGCGACCGAGACGGCCAGAAAGAAGCGCCGCAGGCTTACTCTTGGTAAGTTGAGGAGCCGACGACGCAGCCGACAAAGGTAGCTGTTTGAATGCGAAATGGAATCAGTTGAAGCTTCTCGGAACGCCCTCATACGGGGTCCGCTTTCTGGATTTGAGCGTTTTCGGGTCCCGCAGCGTCTTGAGTATCTCAATGCTGCTTTTTAATCCCTTGTAATATTTTGCCATATCAATGGCCATCCCCGCCATGTTGGCCATGGCTTGGACGAAATTGACATCATCCAGTCTGAACTCCCAGGGGGCGGCTGTGTAAACCCGTAACGCCCCGATGGTGTGATCACGGATGATGATCGGCACGGATAGAATGGATGCGATTCCTTCCTTGACGGCGGCCTCGGAGTACTGTATCCGCGGGTCATCGGATACATCGTAGATGGCCACGGGTCCTTCGCTCAGCGCGGCGGTGATGGATTTCAGCGCGCTCAGCGGTCCCTTGTTGATATATTCATTGCTGAGGCCATAGGTTGCGGCCACTTCCAGTTCATGGGTCTCTCGATTGATCAGAAAGATCGTGCAGCCCTTGACATCCAGCGCGTGGGTGATGCTTTCCACCGCCAGCAATACCACTTCTTCCGGATCCCTGGAATGGGAGATGACATTGGTAACCTTCAGTAGTGTCTCATAATTAAGCAGTTGTCGTTTCATGACGACTCCTTTCCGCCAGGGGCGATTCATCGGGTTTGAAAAACGCGAAATCCCAAAGGCATGGATAGCCGGCTTAATGGCTGGCTTCCGACGGATGTGCGGCTGCAACAAGGCCTATCGCCGGAAGCCGAAAGGGCAGAATTTGAGCCTCATGATCTTCCTCCCCCGGATATGATCGCATCAATACGATCGTTTTTGCCCGACAAGGGTTCCGATGGCATGGCGCATGAACTGGAAAAATCACAGCCGGAGTCGGCAGCAGAGAAGCAGATGGGAACAAACGCCGGGACGAAAATCAGGCTCCAGTTGTGTTATGTCTGATCATAGGCCGGATAAAGGGAAAAGTCAAATGCAAACGGCGACCGGCGCGGCGACACTGTCAAAGGCGACGGGTTAAGGCAGAGAGGTCGACTTGTTGGCCTGTGTTGATTTTCATATAAATTTATATGAAAATGTTCATAACCATTTGAATGTTCTGCCTTTCGTGTCGCTCGGTCTTTTTACTGGACATCCGCCTTTCATGATATCAGCTTGAAACTTGATTTTTAGAATCAGGTTTGTTGATTAATGAGTTGCAGCGTCTTCGGGAAAGAGTATCGCCCGTTCATTTCGGAGCTATCGGAATTACGCTCGGAAGATCTGACGGCATCGCGAAATTTTTCGCTTTCAGTTTCACGAATCTCGAAAAACGCGCGCTTGATAAACTTGATGATCAAGCCTTTTATGGCGCCGGCGTTTATGCGATCTATTATCACGGCAAGAAAGAAAAAGCATATCAACCTCTCTCTTGCACTGAAACGCCGATATACGTGGGGAAAGCGGATCCAAAAAATCCGCAGGCGGAGACGGTTGAAGAGCAGGGCCAAGCTCTTTTCTCTCGCCTCAGGGAACACTCCAAGAACATGGCGAAAACGAATCTGTCGTTGGCTGATTTTTATTTTAGAGCCGCGCCTATCCAGACCGGAATGCAGGTGGCCGTCGAAGATTTCATGATTCGGTTGTTCCGTCCAATCTGGAATAAGAAAATTAAGATTTGCTATGGAATCGGTAAGCATGGCGACAGCCCCAAAACGCGGGCTAATAAACGTTCGCCTTGAGATACCATGCATCCGGGACGCAAATGGGCGGAAAAAACTACGGAAAATCAAATGGAACGTCATGAAATCGAAGCGAAGATCGCTGAACATTTCAAAAATCATCCCATCATACATGACAAAGATGAGCTTTTTAAAATGCTCTCCCTTGCATGACCGTTGTTAAGTCAACACTCATTTTGCCTGACACCCAATTCAGCTTATAGCGCGGGTTCCACCTTTCGAAACAAACCCCGGCCCTAAATCCTGAAACCTTCGCATTTAATTTCTTATAGAAATTATCAATAGATTTAAAATAATTTATTAATATTTTGAATTGGACATTGTCATGTCGCTGTGTCAGACATTTATTTTTATCTGCCCGTTAATTCATGAACCTGATTTTAAGCATAAAATTTGAAGAAAAAGGAGGCAAGAAATGTTTGACAAGAAGCGTTTGTTTATCTGTGGGATCTGCATGGCTTTTATGTTTCTCGGCATATGGGGATGCAGCGATTCCAGTTCCAAGCCGAAAATCAATCCAAGCGTGGACACGGAAGCAAAAGGATACCCCAACGGCGGGCTTCTGGCGAACCAGGAGCATTTGTTTGACGCCGGTGTGGTGATCGTTGACGCCCGAAGCGCGGCAGCCTACAACGCCGGGTATATCCCTGGCGCTATCAGCATGCCCTGGCAGCAATTTTCCGATTCCGGTCTGAACCTAAAGCCGGTGGATGAGCTGGAGACCATGCTGGGGGCCGCCGGCATCAAGCGGGACACCTGGATGATTATCTAGCGCATTAATGGTGGTCAGGCTGTCTTTTTCAGCGATATCGGTCAGGTGGGTGTAACGCACGGTTGTCGCCGGGCTGGCATGGCCGAGCAGGGCCTGGATATGGCGGAGGCTCAGGCCGCGTTCAAGCAGATGCGTGGCAAAACTGTGGCGCAGGGAGTGAATGGATACTTTTTTTTAATGCCGCATTCGGCCACCACCGTTTTCATGGCCTTCTGGACGCCGCCGCGGTCCATAT
>CAYZXZ010000233.1:0-3090 GCA_964481615.1 uncultured Desulfobacteraceae bacterium
TCCTATCATTTTCATCCTTCGTTGTGCCCGACCAGGGCATGGGGGTTAATGATAATCACTTCTTCTGGAGACGGCCATGGAAAAAAAGATCACGCGGCGAGACCTTTTAAAAAAAACCATCAAAGCCGGGGCACTGTTGGGCGGCGCCGCTGTTGTGGGGGCCGGGGCCTACAAATTCCTTAAAGTCAATCCCATCGAAGACCTTTACGGGCACTATCCTGAGCAGGCTGCCGATTATCCCCTGTCCATTGAGAACCCGAATGCGCCAAAACCCAACATCATCCTGATTTACTGCGATGACCTGGGATACGGTGATTTAGGCTGTTACGACAATCGCGTCATCCGCACGCCCCATATCGACGCCATGGCAGCCGAAGGCATGCGCTTTACCGAATACTATGCGTGCAGCGCCGTGTGCGCCCCCTCCCGGGCCGGGCTTCTGACGGGCCGCTATCCGTTTCGCACCGGCATTGTCGGCAATGTCTATCCCGAAATCGAACCGGCCGGCCGCCGCCTTGTCAGAAAATTCGGCGTTGCCCTCAAAGGCCTCGGCGTGCTCGATCTCCGGGAAAATTACGTGGCCCAAGGAATTTCCAGGCATGAAATCATGCTCGCCGAAGGACTTAAAAAAGCCGGATACCGAACGGGCATGCTGGGCAAATGGCATTTGGGCGATTACAGCAAGCAGCCGGAATTCAATCCCCTGCGGCATGGATTCGATTTTTATTTCGGCGTTCCCCACAGCAACGACATGGTTCCCTGCCCCCTGTTCCGCAATGAGGAAATGCTTGAAGCCGACATCGGCGACAACCAGGCCCGCCTGACCGGAATGTATACCAAAGAAGCCTTCAGATTTATCGATGAGAGCGGCGACGCACCGTTTTTTCTTTATTACGCCAGCACCTTTCCTCACCAGCCCCTTTATGCCTCGGAGCGTTTTGAAAAACAATCAAAGGCCGGACTTTTCGGCGACGTGGTGGAAGAGATCGACTGGAGCGTGGGAGAGATTGAAAAACACTTGCGTAAAAAAGGTCTGGCGGACAATACGCTCATTGTGTTTACCAGCGATAACGGTCCCTGGTACGAAGGCAGCCCCGGCAGTTTCCGGGGACGGAAAGGCCAGAGCTACGAAGGCGGATTCCGGGTCCCGTTTATCGTCAAATGGCCCGGACAAATTCCCGCCGGCCGCACCAGCAACGTGCCTATCATGAATCTGGATCTTTATCCCACCTTCTTTCATCTGGCGGGGGTTTCCCTGCCCGGCGACCGGATCATCGACGGAAAAAATATTTTCGGAATTTTCTCCGGCAGAGAAAAAACACCTCCCCATGAAGCCATCTATTTTTATCATTATGATCTACTGGAAGGCATCCGCATGGGACGCTGGAAATACGTCCATAAGATGAACCGCTATGTCTGGCCCATCGCCATGGACGCCGCGCCGGTGCCGGAAACGCTGGGCGGCAAACAAATGGGAAACCGTTGGCCGCTACTCTATGATCTCAAAAACGACCCTGGCGAAAGCTACAACGTCATCAATACCTATCCCGAAAAGGCGGCCGAACTCAAAGCCGCCATGGAAGCATGGGAACGCACGGTGGCCAAAAACCCCAGAGGTTTCACGCTTTGAAAAAACCCTTAAACGGCCTGCTGGTCAAACCGGCCGGGGCCGACTGCAACATGGCCTGCAACTATTGCTTTTACAGCGGCAAAGGAAGCCTTTATCCGGATGCCGGGAAGCACCGGATGGATGATGCGGTTTTAAAAGAGATGACCCGACAGATAATGGTCCATGGGGAATCCGAGGTTTCATTCTGCTGGCAGGGCGGAGAGCCAACCCTGATGGGCGTCGATTTTTTCAGACGCGCGGTGGATTACCAGATGCAATTCGGCCGCGGCAAAACCGTGGGAAACGCCATCCAGACCAATGGGGTGCTCATTGATCAAAACTGGGCGGATTTCCTCTTTGATCATCGCTTTCTGACGGGCATTTCCCTTGACGGACCGCAACACGTGCATGACCGCTATCGGCGCACGGCCAACGGCGGTTCATCCTGGGCAAAAACCACAGATGCGGCAAAGCGGCTCTTGGATCACGGGGTTTCGGTCAACGCCCTTTCGGTAATCAATGATTATTCGGTTGGATATCCGGACGAAATTTACGGATTCCTGAAAGAAGCCGGTCTTTCGTACATGCAGTTCATCCCCTGCGTGGAAACCGATCCGGCCACGCCCGGTTGCGCGGCCCCCTATTCGGTGTCATCCGATGATTACGGCCGTTTTCTCTGCCGGATCTTTGATCTCTGGCGGACCGATTTTAAAAACGACAGGCCCGCCGCTTCCATTCGATTTTTTGAGTCCCTTCTTTTTTCCTATGCCGGCATCATCCCACCCGATTGCTCCATGATGGAGGAATGCGGCGTCTACCTGGTGGTTGAGCATAACGGCGAAGTCTATTCCTGTGATTTTTTCGTAACCCCGGAACATCGGATAGGCAATGTGACGACCAGCAGGCTGGATAACATGCTAAATTCCAACGCGCAGAAAAATTTCGGAAAACAGAAAAAGTTCCTGTCCCCCGAATGCCGCGCCTGCGCATACCTTAAACTGTGCCGGGGCGGATGCCCCAAGGACCGGATACGGGATCCGTCCGACAACGGGACAAATCATTTCTGCGCCGCGTACAAAATATTTTTCGATCATGCCGGACCGGAATTGCAACACATTGTTGATCTCTTTCGTGAAAAACAAAAATCCAGTGGAACCATTGTTCGGGAGTCATCCGGGCGCGTGGGACGCAACCAGCCCTGTCCCTGCGGCAGCGGACTCAAATACAAAAAATGCTGCGGCACGGCTTAAAACGCGTAGCGGAATCCGAGTCCGAGCCAGGGATCATCGATATGCATCAATTCCGCATAAAGAGAAAACTGCGGATTCAGATTAAAAATAACCCCGCCGCCTAAGGCCGTAAGCGTTTAATAAACCGCAGTCTCCTCAGCCCGTTCAATCTGTTCAGGCGTGAGATGTTGCGGCAACAGGGCCTTATAGTCGGATGCCGTGGAGGCCAGGGGCAGTCTTGAAAAAAGATAC
>CAYZXZ010000234.1:0-3090 GCA_964481615.1 uncultured Desulfobacteraceae bacterium
CGGAAGCCAAAATGTCGACGAATATGGTTGACCCGGCACCCTTTTACTGTTAGGTTGCCATCGAGTCAAGGAGTGCCGCTCCCGGTTTTTCTTGCTCCCCCCACTGAATCAGACGAAATGGCTTCTTCCTTTTCGGTGGGGGTTTTTATTTACCGGAAAGACCTAATGGCTCTTTATCAAGAGACAGTACCCATGAAAAAATGTCCCTTGTTTACGGCGCTATATAGGTTGCGCAGGCATCATCGGATTCCCAGACCCTGACGCGGGAAATCCATATCGACGGTTCCGCCAGCCGGGATTGCATCTGGTCCGCGATGTATTTAGCGATATTTTCCGAAGACGGATTGATATCGCGAAACGCGTCGATCTCGTTTAAAAACTTGTGATCCAGCGTATCCATGACATCCGACAGGTGCCGCTTTAATTCTCCAAAATCCAATAGAACGCCCCATCGGTTCAATTCCTTTCCGGCCACAAAAACCTCGATCTTCCAGTTGTGGCCGTGAAGATTTTCGCATTTTGCCGTTACCATGGACAGTTGATGGGCCGCAGCGAATCTAGAAACCACTCTGAGCTCATACATGAATTGAATTTCCTTAAGGCTATCTTACCACTTTGGCCGATTCACCTTTGAACAGCCGCTTGATCCGCTTGGTCAGCTTTTCGGATTCCAGCTTGGAGAAATCCTTGAGCAGATCTTCCTGCCGCTTGCTTAGATTTTTCGGAGTTTTTAGAACGACCTGGACAATCTGGTCTCCACGGTCGTCTGACCTGAGGGAGGGGATGCCCTTTCCGGGCATACGGATCATGTCGCCGTACTGGGTTCCCTTAGGGATCTGGATGTTCTCCTCGCCGGTCAGGGTCGGAACCGCGACCTCGTCGCCAAGGACCGCCTGTACGAAAGAAAGCTCTATCCTGCAGACCACATCGGTATTTTTACGCTCAAAAAATGCATGGGGCCGGACGCTGATAAAAACATAGAGATCCCCCGGCGGTCCGCCGTTGCTGCCGGGTTCACCCTCCCCGGCCATCCTGAGCCGAGAACCGGTATCAACACCCGCGGGAATTTTCAGTGCAACCTTCTTGCGGACAACGACCTGCCGTCTCCCCCGGCATTCCGGACAGGGTTCCCGGATCACGCGGCCTTCACCCCGGCAGGCCGGACAGGCGCTCTTTACGGAAAAAAAACCCTGGGTTCGGACAAACTGTCCCGTTCCCCGGCATTGATAACAAGTCTCCGCCTGTGTTCCCGGGGCAGCGCCGGAGCCGTTGCACGTCAAACATGTCTCAAGTTTTTCAACATCGATTTCCATTTCCACCCCGAAGGCGGCTTCCATGAAATCAATGGTCAGATCATACCGCAGGTCCGATCCCTTTTGAACGGCGCCTTGAGACCGCCGGCCGGTCCGGAAGCCGAAAAACTCCTCAAACACATCCCCGAAACTGGAAAAAACATCTTCAAATCCCGCCGATGAACCCGACATCCCTTCCAGCCCGCGATGACCGAACTGATCGTAAATCTGCCGTTTGCCCGGATCCGACAACACCCGGTAGGCTTCGGCGGCTTCCTTAAAATTCTCTTCGGCGGCATTGTCTCCTGGATTTCGATCCGGGTGGTATTTCAAAGCGACTTTGCGATACCGGGATTTGATTTCCGTGGCATCTGCGTCCCGTCGGACGCCAAGAACGTCATAATAATCTCTTTTGGGACTCATTTAACACCTTGATTGTCGGGCGAAAAAATTTTCGACCTGAAAAGACTTTACATCCCTGCGGTCTGTGGTATACGGGCGGATTAGGCCGTTTTCATGCCGTTACAGTAACGCATAATCGCCGATTGTCAATATGGAACTTGACTTCATAGAGGATATGTTTGATGGCATCGCCCGCCGGTATGATCTGCTCAACCGCCTGCTGAGCCTGCGTCAGGATGTTTACTGGCGACGAGCCATGATATCCGCCCTCGAACTTCGCGGCCCGGCCGCTGTCCTGGATGTGGCCTGCGGCACCGGGGATGTCATCATCGAACTGATCCGGCGGCATCCGGATCTCAGGCAGGTCGTCGGCCTTGATTTTTCAATGCAGATGCTCAACATCGCCCGCCACAAAATCAATGCCCTGGGATATCAGAAAAATGTGACGATGGTCGCCGGAAACGGACTGTCGCTGCCGATTGCGCCGGGTTCCGTGGATGCCGTCACCATCGCCTTCGGCATCCGCAATATCATGGACCGCATGTCCGCCCTGGCAGGATTCTACGATTGTCTCAAGCCCGGCGGCAAACTGGCGGTGCTGGAACTGACAACGCCGGAGCACCGCCTTTTCAATAGAATTTACCTGCTTTACTTCAATACGATTCTGCCCCTCATCGGTTCTTTGCTGTCGAAAGATCTGGGGGCCTACCATTACCTCCCCTCCTCGGTAATCGCCTTTCCCCGGCCGGCGGCATTTGCGGCCCTCATGCGAACAGCGGGCTTTACTGACATCCGGTGGCGGCAAATGACGCTGGGCATCTGCGCACTTCACATAGGCACCAAACCAGTCTAACCCCTCATTTCCTTGTTTTCAAATGGTTTTTCCCGCTCGACAAAACGGACCAAGTCTAATTTCAATGAAAAACCCGGCAATCGTCAGCTTCCGAAGAAGAATGGCAACCGGACACGGGCGAAGAAGCGGTCGCGTGTGGAGCATGTTTTTGGAGTTCAAGCGATGATGGCCGGAAGGATGATTCTTCGAGCGATCGGGATTGCAAGGGCCAGGGCCAAAATCGGATTAATCTGGCTTACAACCTTAACCGATACAGTATGATGGCGGAAGCAGGATAAAATATGCCGGAACGAAGTGGAAGCCACCTGCCGGAAGAAAAAAGTGGGCGAAAACGTGGCCTTGAAATAAGATGTATTTTCAAAATGGGTACCTTGGGAAATAGCAAATCTGTAAAATTTTTCGCTCGGAAAAATCCTTCTTTAAAAAAAAATGAATTTTTAGAGGTTCCCTTATGCTTATGCTGCGGTTTCCGTGGCCGATGGAGTGCACGACACATTGATATTGCCACATGTGAACAGCAATTGCATGCAGGTGTTTCTTGAC
>CAYZXZ010000235.1:0-3059 GCA_964481615.1 uncultured Desulfobacteraceae bacterium
CTAAATTTATAACAATCAGTTATTATTGATTATAATTTTTTCCGTTCAAACACTATATATCGACGGCATGCCGATTCATCTGTAAACCATTCCAAAAACTCTTGATATGTGCGGGGGTAGTCCTCTCCCGCTATTGGATGCGGACTGCTCATACCGCTCTATACTATATGTTGGGGGAACTTGCGTCAAGCAGATACCACATTAATTGAATTATAACGAATGGTTTATAGTTATTTTGGCACAGTAAAATCGCAGGCGGCCTCCGGTTTCTGCCGGAGCAATATGGCCGTAAACGGAATCCCCAAGGTAATGGAGTGGCGGCCATATACACCTGCGAGGGATTAATGCGAAAGTTTTAAACGGTTTAAGATGGTTTTTATAAAATGGTGGTTTTTTGGGTGACGGCAAAAAAAAAGGATTTATGATATAGACATAAATCCTTGATTTCATATGGTGCCGGAGGCGAGAATCGAACTCGCACACCCATACGGGCGGAGGATTTTGAGTCCTCTGCGTCTACCAGTTCCACCACTCCGGCAGGTTTATCTGTTGCCGCATAAAAAAATTCGGCTGTCTCTTAAGAAAACGGAACTACTTTACTCCAGTTTCTGCGGTTATGCCACATTAGCATGCTCATGCAATACAGGCAAGGAATTTTCAACAGGATCAGCACCGGACCGGTTTCAAAATATCGCCTCCAGCTCCCGCATGCTAACTTCCCCCTCCCGCAGCACTTGGGGCGGGTCTTTTGTGACATCCACCACGGTCGAGCCGACGCCGACTTTTAAATCCCCGGCATCTAAAACCAGGTCGACGGAATCGATAATGGCATGGGAAAGATCGCCGATCCGCTGAACGCCCGGCATGCCCGACAGGTTGGCGCTGGTGCCGGTAAGAGGACAGTCTAGGGCGGCTATCAGAGCAACGGCCGCCGGGTGATGGGGAATGCGGATACCTATTTTTCCGGTGTCCGCGGTCAATGCCGGCGATACATCGGACCGTGCCGGAAACACGAGCGTGATCCGTCCAGGCCAGAACCGGTCCATCAGTTTCAGGGCCACGGCCGGAATATCGGTGACAAGACGATCTATGTCCCGGCAGGATGGAATCAGGATGGAGACGGGTTTGTCCGGCGGCCTGCGCTTGATCTGAAACACCCGGGCCACGGCGTCCGGATTGAAAGCATCCGCCCCAAGGCCGTAAAGGTTCCGCGTGGGGAACACAACCACATCACCGTTTCGAATGATATCGGCCGCCTCAAGGATGACGGACAGGTCCGGCGAAATTGGATCGATAATGCGGATGCGGTTCTGACGCGGCATTTTTATTTGCCGAACTGCGCGGCTTTCTTCTCAACCGCATCGGATAGTTCCTTTTTAGGGGCTTTCATCCTTTTCAGAGCCTTCATGCCGATGTCCTTCCGATAATATGCGCCGTCCCACGTGATTTTCGCAACCGCCTGGTAGGCGTTTGCAATTGCCTGCTGCACCGTGTCGCCCAGGGCCGTCACCCCCAGGACCCGTCCGCCACTGGTGATGTTTTTGCCTTTTTTTTCCGCCGTGCCCGCGTGTAACACCATCACGTCCTTCATGCGACCGGCCGCGTCCAGCCCGGATATGGGTTTTCCCTTGGAATAGGACCCCGGATATCCTTTGGATGCCATGACCACGCAGACCGCGGGCCGGGGATCGATCTCGATGGCGCATCGATCCAGCCGTCCGTCGATGACCGCGTTCATGACCGGCACGATATCGGATTTCATGCGGGCCAGAAGTGGCTGGGTTTCCGGATCACCGAAACGGGCGTTGAACTCCACCACCCTCACCCGGTCTCCATCGATCATCAACCCGGCATACAGGACCCCTTTGTAGGGATGGCCTTCTGCGGCCATGGCCTTTACCGTGGGGATCATGATGGTGTCCATGATTTTTTGATGCAGGGCCGGGGTCACCACGGGCGCGGGTGAATACGCCCCCATGCCGCCGGTGTTGGGGCCGCGATCATCATCGAAAATGGTCTTGTGATCCTGGGATGTCGGCAGGGGCAGTACATGGACCCCGTCGGTAAACGCGATAAACGAGGCCTCTTCGCCCGTGAGGCATTCCTCGATCAGCACGGTTTTTCCGGCATCACCGAAACCGCCGTCGGTCAGCATCAGTTTCAGAGCGGCCATTGCCTCGGCCTCGGTCCCGCAAACCATGACTCCTTTGCCGGCGGCCAGGCCGTCGGCCTTCACCACGATGGGAGCCCCTGTTTTCCGAATAAAGGCGGCCGCCTTTTCAATATTGGAAAAGGATTTTCCCTTTGCCGTGGGGATGCCGTATTTTGTCATCAGTTTCTTGGCGAAAGATTTGCTCCCCTCGATCCGGGCGGCTTTTTTCGACGGTCCGAATACCCGGAGCCCGCCTTTTTCAAACCGATCCACAATGCCGGCGGCAAGGGGGCCTTCCGGGCCCACCACGGTCAGATCAACAGCCTGTTTTTTCGCAAAATCCGCCAAGGCTGCAACGTCTTCCGGGTCAATAGCCACGCACTCGGCCAGTGCGGCGATCCCTGCATTGCCGGGCGCGCAATAGATTTTTTCGACTTTAGGGCTCATGGCGATCTTGTATGCCAGGGCATGCTCCCGGCCCCCGCCACCGATGATCAGCACTTTCATATCATACCCCTTTCCGTAACGATTTTTCGCCCCTGCCCCTCCCCGCATGCCGATGCCGCTCCAGCCCGAGTTGAACCA
This sequence comes from uncultured Desulfobacteraceae bacterium, assembly GCA_964481615.1. Classification (GTDB taxonomy): domain Bacteria; phylum Desulfobacterota; class Desulfobacteria; order Desulfobacterales; family Desulfosalsimonadaceae; genus SURF-33. The sequence goes on from CAYZXZ010000235.1 coordinate 2,738, forward strand.
GGCGGTCGAGCAGTCCGGAAAAAGTCATTCCGGCTTCGGCCGCGGCCTGGGGGAGCAGGCTGGACGTGGTCATGCCCGGTATCGTGTTGGTTTCCAACACATACACGCCACCGTCTCGAACGATCATGTCCGTGCGGCTGTAGCCCTGACAGAAAAGCGCCCGGTGGGCTCGCACGGCAAGGTTTTGCGCGGTTTCCGCCGCGTCATCGGAAATCCGGGCCGGGCAGATCTCGGTGGTTTTGGCACCCTTATCGTATTTGGCCGCATAATCAAAAAACCCGCGATCGGCCGCCGGAATAATCTCCACCAGGGGCAATGCCTC
>CAYZXZ010000236.1:0-3020 GCA_964481615.1 uncultured Desulfobacteraceae bacterium
CCACCTCCTGGTGCATGATGGCAATCTGGCCGGCCGGGCCACCGAAGCTGATGAAACCGAGCTTGGTCCAGAACCGCAGGGCTTCTTTAAAGGGAATTGTGGTGGTATTGTCAGTATTTTTGTTGTTGGGTGTTGTCATTGATAGACTCGCCGTTGTTTATGGGCACCGGGATGTCCCGTCCGAAAACCAGGAATCCGATGGTGCCGATGATTCCGAAACCCGACGCCGTAAGGAGATTGAGTTCCGGACTGATTTGCCAGAGAAAAGCGCCGCCCAGAGCGGCAATGGATACAAACACGTCCCGGATCAGGTAGTACAGTCCGAACATGCCGGCTTTGCAGTTGTTCGGGGAAAGATCCATGATCAGGGATTTGCGGGTCGGTTCCCCGAACTCCTTCAGGCCCCGCAGGATGAAGGCCAAAACAAGCCATTCCAGGGAGCGGCTGACCAGAAGCACCAGCGGGAACAGGCTGAAAAAGAGAAAGGTGATGACCACGAAGGGCTTTTTGGTGGTCCGGTCGACCATGTAGGCCACCGGTATGTATACCAGCACCGCCGTCGTCATCTCGATGGTGGTCAGAAGCCCGAACTGTAGCGCGCTCACCGGTTCGGATATGGTTTTCATGCACCACACCACCACGAAGGCATAGGGGATCTGCTCGCAGAACCGGACCAGGATGTCGGTCACCAGCAGTCCTTTCATGGCCGGATTCATCAGCTTGAAGAGCTTGACCGGATTTTTCTCCGGCACCAGTTCGCAGGCATCCGCGGACGAGCCGAGGGGCTTGTCTTCTTCGATCATCCGCTGCTGCAGGAAGAGGGCGATCACCGCCATAACCAGAGCGGACCCGAAAGCAAGCCGTACCCCGTCGATTTCGCCCCAGACCCCGATAAAGAATCCGCCGATCAAAGGCCCGGCCGCCATGGGAATCCGGCGGACAAATGAGTGCATGGTGACGCCCATGGTACGCTTGTTCTGCGGAAGAACCTGATAGATCAGGCTCAGCGTGGCCGGAAGCGAAATGGCCGACCACGAGATGAACAGGACCGCGCCGATCAGCACCGCCTGCCAGGCCGGAACCAGCGCCACCAGCGCAAAACCGGTGATGGCCACCAGGTTGAAGATAAACAGTGCTTTTTTGGTGCCGATCCGGTCCGACAGGTACCCGCCGGGAAAGGAGTAGAGGGCCGACAGCAGGTTGTCCATGGCCTGGAGCAGGCCCACGGCCATGACTCCGCCGCCCAGGGCCAGCATGTAGATGGGCAGAAACCGCTCCGCCATCCGCTCTCCCATGCCGACCAGTACGACCATGGCCAGCATTCCGATGGTGCTGCGCTGCAAGCCCAGGAATGCGGTAAGTCCGGCGCCGCGTTTCCCGGCAGATAGTTTGTTCACCGTTGTCATTGGTTATTTCCCGGCCCCGAAATAGATCAGGTTCTTTTGGAGCAGTTCCTGGATATCCTCCACCAGATGACCGAACTTGCTATTCAGGTCATCGGCCAGATGCTGCACATATTCCCGGGCCGCCTCCTCGCCGTATTTTTCCTTGAACACCGGCCGTCATTCGGTTCAACGGCTGCAAGACCGGACAGCAGGGCAAAGAGTCCGTCCGCTTCCGGGCGTCCGTATTTGGCATCCTTGAGATCGATGTCATGCACCACCTCCGCCAGGGCTTCCAGACCCGGTTCCTTCAAACCGAGGCGCCTGATCATGGTTTCAAAGGTGCATTGATCCCCTTCGTGGGTGAACTCGGCGTTGAACATGTCGAAGCGGATCTCATCCGGCCCGGGTGAATGGGAATCCGGATCCACGAACCGGAAGACGGCATCCGGGTTCACAAAGCGCCGGATCAGCCAGCCGCTGGCAATACGGTCGATGAAGATGTTCCGGCGGGTAACCCACACCTTGTAAATGGTCGTGATAAAACTTACCAAGACAAGGGGATTAAGCCGAGATCTTTCAGCCGCATACGCAACGCGCTCAGCTCCCGCAACGCCACCGGCCACCGCCGCTCTATTTCCCTTGCCTCCGGACCATCTAAGAATTTCGGCCACCGACCTGTGTATTCCAACGCCGTACCATGTGCATCATGCAAGCCGCCCATATATTTTATGCATTTCCTTCCGGTTCGAATGTAATGATAATATCTGCCACCGTGGCCCCTTTTCCGGCTTCATGCAGAATCAGGGGATTGATGTCGAGTTCCTTGATCTGGGGATGGTGGGTGACCATGCAGGAAAGGCCCACCAGGAGTTTTTCCAGCTTTTCCAGGTCGGCCGGGGGTTTTCCCCGGAAGCCGTTTAGCATTTCAAAACCCTTGATTCGACGGATCATGCGCCGGGCGTTGTTCCGGCCGATGGGGGCCAGCTTGAAGGTAACGTTCTTAAACAGTTCCACGTAAATCCCACCGATGCCGAACATGATAAGGTGCCCGAAACCAGGATATTTGTTCACCCCAAGGATGACCTCTTGGCCCGGCGGGGCCATCTTCTGGACCAGAACACCCTTGATATCCGCATCCGGCCGCATTCGGACCGCGCTTTCCATGATCTCGGTGAAGGCGGCTTCCACGGTCTTACGAGTTTCCAAGCCGACCTTGACCCCGCCAACATCCATTTTGTGAAGGATCTGGGGGGAGATAATTTTAAGCACCACCGGAAATCCGATCTCCTGGGCAAAGTCGCCCGCCTCGGCGGCCGACCCCGCAAGTTTCATAACCGGAACTTCAAACCCGTAGCATTGGAGCAATTCGTTCCCGTCATATTCGCCCAGGACGGTTTTCCCCTGGTCCAAGCACTCCCTGACCAGGGTGGCGGCACGTTCCGTATCAAATTCCATTTCATATTCCGGCAGAATCAGGCGACCCAGCCACTGGGTGGCTTCATACAATTTTCCCATGACCCGAGCCGCGTCCTCGGGAAACCGGTATACCGGCACATGGTTGTCCTGGAGATGCTTGACGCCGGCAGATACATCCACAACCCCCATAAAACTGCAAACAATCGGCTTGATGGAGCA
>CAYZXZ010000237.1:0-3011 GCA_964481615.1 uncultured Desulfobacteraceae bacterium
AAAACGTTCTGGTAGGCTTCAAGGCGTTTGTGTTCGATAACCGCGACGCTCCCCCCGGCGCAGACCCGGCCAAGGTCGTTTCGCATGAGATCCACGATCATGGAAAGCTCGGCGTCATCCTTTGCGCTGCTTTGCAGTTCCCTGGCCAGTGCCGCATCCTCGTCCGGGGTATCCCCACGTGGGCGGGTCCCCTTGATGGGCCGGGTTTCCACGTATGTCCCGGTCCGACGGAGAAACCGTTCCGGCGAGGTGGAAATGATCCAGTGGTCTCCCGCGTGAACATAGGCGTAAAAAGGCGCGGGGGCAGCATCATACAGTGATGCGAACAGGGCGAAGGGATCGCCGGAAAAAGCGGTTTCAAACCGCTGCGAGAGGTTGACTTGGTAGATGTGGCCCGAAAGGATATATTCCTTGATCCGGTCTACCGCTTCCAGATAGGCGTCCCGGGTAAAGGACGACCGGAACCTGGACGTTTTCGATATTTCTGGCGTTCCCAGTGTTACCGCCGGGTCGGAAGGGCAGCCAAAACCCGAATCGCCCGGGATGCATCCCGGTTGCCCGGAACCGGTTGCCCGGGCTTCCAGCAGGGTCTGTAACCGCGCTATACCCGCTGTCTGCACGCCGGCATCTAATTGCCGCTGGACAACACAGGCATGAGTGACGCCCGTTGTTTTGTCTTGGACCACGATCACCGACGGCGCAAACAGGCACAGGTCCGGCAGATCCAGATCATCCATGACGGTGCGGGGAAGGGTTTCGATGACATCCTTCAAGTCATACGATAGATACCCGAACAGCCCCGCGGCTACAGGCAGCAAAGGATCGATGTCGTCCACCCGGTACGTGTCAAGAATTCGACGAAGCCCGTCAAACGGGTCTCCCGGCCATTCCAGGCATCCCGCGTCGGTTTCGACCCGGATGCCGGTGCGGCGGCCTTTGATCCGAAGCCAGGGATCGATGGCAAGCAAATGGTACCGGGCGCAGTCTATGTCCCCGCCGCTCAGCAGCACCACGGTGCCCGGCCGGCCGGCAAACCGCGCGGCCACCTCCGGAAACGGGGCGTTCAGCGAAACCGGAAACACATCGACGGCTTCCAGCTTCCCGGTCAGGCGGATCAGGTCCGGGTCAGGTTCGGATCGTTTTGGTGAGTTTTCCATCTTTTCATGATTCTTTCATTATCCACGCAACTTCAAGGATAGCGGGCTCACAACCATCAGTCCGCTCGCTCAATGCGCATGTTGCCGGCCGGATCAAACGGCCCGTCTTTTTCGGCAACAAGCGTAAATCCGCTATCAGACCGGTGGCCTCCAAGCCCTTGATATCGGGGTTCGCGTGAATTTTCCATAACGTCTTTGATTGATGGATACGGCCCTGTTTTCAAAAAATTGTCAATCAATACAAATCCATGCTCCGTCATGAAACTTTCCGGGTGAAACTGGACACCGAACAGACGATGACGGTCATGGGCGATACCCATGATCACCCCGTCTTCGATAGAAGCAGTCACGCGCAGATCCGGCGAGATATCGACCGCCGTCAGGGAATGATAACGGGCCGCGACAAACGGTGACGGGATGGCCTTAAAAACGCCGGTGCCGTCGTGATGAATGCGGCTGGTCTTGCCGTGCACCGGAACCGGAGCCCGGACCGTTTTGCCGCCGAAAGCCTCGTTTATGGACTGCATCCCCAGGCACACTCCCAGAATCGGCAGCTTTCCGGCAAAACATTTCACGGCCAGGGTCGAGATGCCCGCGTCCGAAGGGTCCTTGGGCCCGGGACTGATGACAAGATAATCGGGTCGGGCCGCCTCGATTTCGGCTAGGGTGATCCGATCGCACCGGTGCACGCATATCTCCAGATCATAGTGCATGAACATCTGGACCAGATTGTGCGTGAAGGAATCGTAATTGTCGATCACCAGAAGCCCGGCCATCGGTATTTTCCCACCTTAAAAAATAAAAACGCCACCCGATTTGAGCCTGGGTGGCGTTTGCCTATGACATAACTCAATATGAATCCGCTGAGCAGATAAAACGATTTACCGCAAAGTTTTACAGCATCCACCACAAAGTTCAAGAAAAATCTGTCGGCAATTCATTATTGAGTTCATGCCGCATCCGGGTTAAGATCGCTTTGAAAAATGGAAAAAGATCCGCACCCGCTGACTCCGGGCTGCAACTGCATCGTCTGTATCAACACCCGCAAACGGATTCTATCCGGTCCGCCCAAACCCCGGCGTTATCGGTTGTAATCTGGTTTTGGCATTGCTTCGAAGTTCACGCGTATTTCCATCAGGAGGACCCTCATGGCTGATTACCGATCTAAAAGCTGGTGGCTGGAAACCCTGCCCGAAGCCATCTCCCCCAATTCGCCCCTTGACCGCCGGGAAACCGCGGATGTGGCCGTCATCGGCGGCGGGTACACCGGACTTTCCGTGGGGTACCACCTCAAGCAGCTTAACCCGGTCCTGGATGTCCGCATCATCGAATCCGATGTCTGCGGGTACGGGGCATCTGGACGAAACGGCGGGTTTTCCATGACGCTGTTCGGTCTGACCAAGGGGATAACAAAGTTCAGATTCAACGACCATAAAGCCCGGGCGGCCCATGTCTACATGGAAAACGCCGTGGATTATCTTCACGAGGTCATAACCCAAAACAAGATCGACTGCGATTACGAGCGGAGCGGCTATCTGCTGGTGGGCACCAGTCCGGGCCAGGTCCGGCGGGTGGAACATGATTTTAAAATCATGGAAAAATGGGGGCTGGGGGGCGTGGAACAATGGGACCACAAGCGGCTTGCCGAAGAATTTCATACCGATTTTTATAAAATCGGGTGGTTCGAACCCCGATGCGGCATCCTGAACCCGGCCCGGCTGGCCCGGGGCATGAAAAAACTGGCTGCGACCGAAGGTGCGGTCATCTATGAAAATTCACCGGTCAAAAGCTTTGCCCGCAAAAACGGCTCTGGATTTGTGATCAAAACCGAGCACGGTGAACTGGAAAGCGATT
>CAYZXZ010000238.1:0-3009 GCA_964481615.1 uncultured Desulfobacteraceae bacterium
ATAATCGGTTCCAAATAGTTCCCCCTTTCCTTGGAGAATCAAATAACGTATTATGGAATCTGACGACAGCTTTTTTTGATAAATTCTCAAAGATCTAAAATGTTACTACGCATCCAGCAGATGCCAAAAACCGATGCTTCTAATGCGAATCGGAATTAGCAGTCGAACCGGGAGCATTCGGAGCGGAGCGAGGGCCAAACGAAGTGACGTGGAGGTCGGGGACTTTTGCCTGCCGGAAAGTATAGAAGATAATCTGCTGTAATTTTTTAGAATACAAAGGAGAGGATTATGAAACAAGGCGGTTATGTCAGAATCACAGGTATTGCCGTGCTGACGGCAGTCATTTTGTTTTCGAGCGAATTTCCTGCCGCAGCAGAACAGAAAACCTATACTAACACCATCGGCATGGAGTTCATCTATATTGCTCCCGGCACGTTTTGGATGGGCAGCCAGGAAGACGAGATCGGCCGGGATAGTGACGAGACTCGGCACCAGGTGACCCTGACCCGGGGATATTACATGCAGACCACGGAGGTGACCCAGGGCCAATGGAAGGCCTTGATGGTGGCCAATCCCTCGCATTTTATAAACTGCGGAGACAACTGTCCGGTGGAGAAGGTATCCTGGAATGATGTGCAGGAGTTTATTTTTAGACTGAACCAGCGGGAAGGAAGCGACGGGTATGGTCTACCCACCGAAGCAGAGTGGGAATATGCATGCCGGGCCGGGACCGAGTCGCGCTTTGCGTTTGGCATGTGTCTTTCCGCATCCCAGGCGAATTATGACGGCTCAGTTCAGTCTTTTGACCAATTTTTGACGTGTCCAATGGAGGCGCGTCAGCCTGGAACCGTTGCAGTGGGGACGTTGGAGAAAAACGCCTGGGGGTTGTATGACATGCACGGCAACGTGGCGGAGTGGTGTAATGACAAGATGGGAGAATATCCGTCTTCTTCCGTAACGGATCCCACTAGCCCTAGATTGGGCGCCACCTACGTGTTGCGGGGCGGCAGTTTTTACTCCTATGCCAAGAACTGCCGGTCCGCCAATCGCTACGCCGGCACCCCGGTCGATCGATACCTCGGCTACGGGTTTAGGCTTGTCTTGCGTCCACGGCAGTAGGGCAGGCAACGAGAGCCAGGGGAAGGAGGGCCGCCCTTCGCACTGGAACAGAATGGCGCGAGGGGCGGCCGATTCGTAAAACCGGATAGCCCCGGTCCCTCAGATCTTGCAGCGTTCCTGAGCGATGCGGATATAAGTTTCCATCCCGGTCATGGGCGGGATGTATTGGGCGTCATCGGATTTCCGGATCAGGCCGATGGCTTCGGTGGCACAGGTGGAAACACACAGCCCGCAGCCGATGCAGCGCCTCAGGTTGATTTCGGCGATATCATCGATAAGGTCGATGGCTTCCATATGACAGCGCTCCAGGCAGATTTCGCACCCGGTACAGTCTTCGGCAGAAACCTTAGCGTAATAATTGCTCTTGACCGCTTCGGCGGGGTGATCCTGTTTTTTCAGGGACCGCAGCATACCGCAGCAGCACCCGCAGCAACTGCACATGCCGCCGACATACTGGGAATTGAAGGGCTGCATCACCAGGCCGGCGGCCTCGTTTTTTCTTACGATTTCCTTGGCTTCTTCCTTGTCGATATAGCGCCCCATGCCGTTATCCACATAGTAGTCGGCATGGGAGCCGAACACGAAACAGACTTCCATGGGCTTGTCGCAGCCGTGGCCGGCCTTTTTGGAGGAAGTTCTGCAGATGCACGGCGCTACCGCAATCTTTTTCTGATCGTCGAAAATGCGCGGCACATCTTCATAGGGGGCCACCGGCCATTCGCTGACAAGGGTCCGGTTGATGGGAATGGTCCGCATCACGGGCGTGCCATATGCCTGGAAACTCTTGCCTAGAGCCGATTCGTAATATTCATGAATATCTTTGGCAAGCGCCTCATCCACGGTATTGAGCTGGAATTCAAAAATACCCACCACAAAGGGGACGGCCGCATAGCGGCGCTGATCGGTTTTCTTCTGCCGGAACAACAGGCCTCGGGCGGCCATGTCCTCAAGGTGGATCGCCGTCTCGTTCACGGGGAGGTCGAGGCGGTCAGCCACGCTCTCCAGAGTCTCCAGCATGGGCGTCATCATCAGAAAAAGTTCCGCGTCCGCGTGTGAGAACAGACGTTTAAGAATCCGGATTTCAATGCCGGTTCCCGAAGGCGGAAATCCGGTGGCCATATCATCCAGCCGTTGCCGAAGCTGTTCGTAAATAGTATCGTCGCTCATTCTTTTTTCCTTTTTTAAGGCGGGCTTTGCAAGATTGTTCAGCGATATCGGGCCTCGATTTCCTTGAGCCGAATTTTGACCGTCTCGTTTTCCGGATTTTCCTTGATTTCGGTCACCAGCTCGTCGATGGCCTGATCGATCATCCCCTTTCGCAGGTATTCCATGGCCCGGTGATAGCGCTCGCTGACGGCGGCTTCCATGCCATCGCGCGCTTCCGCTGCTATGGTCAGTTTCTCATGGGCGCGGATATTGTTTTCATTGAACATGATGGCCCGTTCATAATAGGCTACAGCCTTTTCAATATCCCCCTTTTCATGATACAGATCCCCGATGCGCCGGAATTCCTCGGATTGTTCGATGCGCTCGGCTTTTTCCTTTTCATCGAGGTACTCCATGGTTTTAAGTTCATGATCCTTGAGTTTGATCTGCTCATCGGCCGTCTCTCTGGGATCGGAATCGATCCGGATGTAGGTATCATCGGCATAGACAGCTCCGGCAGCGAAAAAAGCCGCAACCAGCAATCCCATTATCAGTCCTTGATGTTTCATTTTACACTCCTTTTTCCGGCGAGCTTCAAGTTGCCGTCAAGATTTTACCCGAGACCGCCATGAGGTGTTCGCACAGCTTATCTGACGGAATTACGCGTTTTTATTTTCACCAAAGCATCTGTTACTAATCCGGCCAAAAATAGGTTTACATTTCATAACTGATAACGTATACTTT
>CAYZXZ010000239.1:0-2937 GCA_964481615.1 uncultured Desulfobacteraceae bacterium
ACCACGGATCCGACCAGAATGATCCCGCCCATTTTTTTTAAAAACATCTTGCTCCGGTCCCACATGTGAATCAGGAGGCTGCGCACCAGCGGAACCCGGTATGGCGGCAGTTCCATCACGAAGGGCGCGTCCTCGCCCCGCAGCAGCACCGACCGGAACAGGCGTCCGGACAAAATCGCCGCCACGATTCCGAGCAGGTAAATCATGAAAATCACGGTGCCCGCATGGGCCGCGAAAAACGTTCCGGCCAAAACGATATAGACCGGCAGCCGGGCCGAACACGACATGAAGGGCGTAATCAAAATAGTCAGGATACGGTCCTTGCGGCTTTCCAGAGTGCGGGCCGCCATGATGGCCGGCACGCTGCACCCGAAGCCCATGAGCATCGGGATGAACGACTTGCCGTGAAGACCGATCAGATGCATGATCCGGTCCATGAGAAAGGCGGCCCGCGCCATGTAGCCGGTGTCTTCAAATAGGGCGATGCAGAAAAAAAGGATCAGGATATTGGGCAGAAACACGATAATGGCGCCCACACCCTCGATGACGCCGTCGAGCAAAAGACTCTTGGCGATTCCTTCCGGCAGGAGTTGATCCATAAAGACATACAGGTGCCGGATACCGGTTTCGATCCACTCCATGGGATAGGCGCCCAGAATAAACGTAGCCTGGAACATGGCCCAGATAAAAAAGATGAAGATGGGAAACCCTAAGAATTTGTTGGTCAGGACCAGGTCGATATTGCGGGAGACGTCCGCCCGCCGGCGGAGGGGCGCCGTCAGTACTTCCCTGATGATGCCGGCGATGAATCCGTAGCGTTCGTCGGTCATCACGATTTCGGGATCATCATCGAACCGGTGCATGAGAACACCCCGCAGCCGGGCCGCTGTCTCAAGAACAGGGCCGCTCTCCTCACCCAGGCGAAGTACGACACGCTCTTTTACGATCCGGTCGTCTTCCAGGAGCTTAATGGATAGCCACCGGGTGTTGTAAGGAAAGGCATCATCGATCCGGCTGTTGATAAAGGCCCGCAGCTCCGCGATGGCCGCCTCAATGTCCTTGCTGTATCTGACCTTGCGTTCCTCGGGGATTTTCACCGGTTGGCCGGCCAGATCAATGGCGGTCCGGATCAGATCATCGAGCCCCTCGCCCTTGTTTCCCACGGTAAATACCACGGGGATCCCGAGAAGTTCCGACAGCTTGCCCGCATCGATTTTCAAGCCCCGGGAACGGGCCAGATCGGCCATGTTCAGGGCAAAAATCACCCGGGTGTCGAGCTCCCGGAGCTGATTGGCTAGGTAGAGACTTCGTTCGAGGTTGGAGGTATCGATGATATCAATGACCACATCGGGATTCTCCTCCATGATAAAATCCCGGGCCACGATCTCCTCGATGGAAAACGGGGTCAGGCTGTAGGTGCCCGGCAGGTCGATGATCCGGATCCGGTGTCCGAACCGCTCGATATCGCCTTCCTTTTTTTCCACCGTGACCCCAGGCCAGTTGCCTACCTTCTGCCGGGTTCCGGTCAGGGCGTTGAATATCGTTGTTTTGCCGGAATTGGGGTTGCCCGCCAGTGCAATCCGGATCTGGGGACGCTCTGTTTTTTCTTTTTGCATGTCAGATCAGCTCAACCGTGATTTCCGCCGCTTCCTTGACCCTCAGCGATACGTGGTTTCCGCGAACCACCAGTTCCAGAGGATCCTGCAATGGCGCGTATTTTTCAACATGGACTTCCGCGCCCCTGTTCAGCCCCATCTCCAGAATGCGCCGTCGGATCCGGATCTCTCCGCCGACGCCGATGATCCGGGCGTTCTGGCCTTGCTTTAGTTCAGTCATTTTCATGCGGCGATCTTGGTTCCTTCCATCCATGAATTTTCCGGGCATTGATGTTGTCGTTCGGATGCCTGTCTTTCCGGGAAGGCGTCACTGCCGCGCCGGGCGGACGATGATCTTCTGAGACATGCCCCTGCCCAGCACGTACCGCTGAAATCCGGCGGCCACCACCACATGGCCTTGTCCTTGATTGGATATCACCTCGAGTTCGTCGCCGACCCGCAGTCCCATGCTGTTGAGCCGCAGCCGCGCCTGGCTTCCACCGGAAAATTCGGCGATCACCACATGCTCCCCCTGTTTGGCCGATACTATCGACATCCGGGATTCGCGGGATTTCATGCAATCCGAACAGATGCCGTAAATCTCCATCCGGTGCTGGAGCATATGAAATCCGTATCCGTCGGCTATCTGGGCCTGGAGGCGCTCGAGCTGGTCATTTTCAAATTCAACGATTGTGCCGCACCGGGTGCAGATCATATGGTCGTGGTGCTGGCCGAGATGCCGGTGCTCGTAGCGGGCGATGCCGTTTTCAAACCGGTTTTTCTGGGCAAAACCAAAACGGCACATCAACTCAAGGGTGTCTTCCACGAACCCGGGCGACAGCGGGCTCTTCTGATCGTTGAGCACGGCCGTCAGTTCGGCGGCGGATACATGCACTTCTTTCTGCAGGAAGGTTTCCAGCACCTTGAAACGATCTCCAAAGCGGTCAATCTTTTCCTCTTTAAAGAGCTTCTCGAACTGCCGGCGTTCATATAAATGGATTTCAGACATTCTTATTTCTCTTAAGGGCGCGATGCCTGTTTTTTGCTGACAGACGATGTCTATGATGGATAAATAATACACGCAACCGGCCGTGTCAACAAAAGCAAGGAATTCAAAAAGCGATGCGTCACAAAAAACTTTTCGTGGGTATACACATGACTCAAGTGCATACCATATATTGTGTTAGTGCTTTTTATATGAAAATTCCATAAAACGCTTTGATCCGTCTGAGTTTTTCCGGATAATCCTTTGAAGATCGATCGCCGTTCAGCAAGATGGATTGATCACATTTTAAACCGGTGGTCTTGTCAATAGCATGGGAATACAGCCGTCGGTAATCGA
>CAYZXZ010000240.1:0-2884 GCA_964481615.1 uncultured Desulfobacteraceae bacterium
ACGCCGGAGCAGATTGAACGGGCGGAGGAGACTGCGGTTTATTAAACGCTTACCCTTATTAAGAGCCCCCGGAGGCGGAGGCACGACCTTAATACGCAGTAACCATGGGAGTCATGTGCATACCCTCATATGGTTATTGGTGGAATCGTTCCAGGCCGTTGAATGGAAAAATCATCATCATTTCAATCAATATCCGGCGGCATTGCCCGGAAAAGCGGGCCGGCTGCCTGCCGGCCCACGGGAGGCAAGTGTACATGTTTTTCATTTAACAAATCCGATCAACGGCCAATACACGAGCATGGCAATGGTGCAGACCAGCAGAAGAGTCATGGCCCAGATCACGGCGACCTTGATAAACTGCTTCTGGGTAAAATATCCGGTGCTGTATGCGATAATGGTGGGCGGACATCCGATGACCAGCATGATGAACGATGTGGTCATGGGTGCGATCATGGTCACGGATTGGGGAGACATCTGCATCATTTCGGACATGGGCAGCATAATGGGCAGCATCAGGGCAACGGCAGCGGAGTTGGACATCATGCTGGAGAGAAAGGACCCGAAAAAGCCCATGCCGTAATAGACAACAAACTCAGGTTTGCCGTCTAGAAGGGGCAGGAAGACTTCCGCCAGATAACGCCCCGCTCCGCTGTCGAGCATGGTGTTGCCCAGCGAGACGCCCGCGCCGAAGACAATCCATGATTCCCAGGGGAACTTGTCGCATATGGTTCTAAAGCTGATCCAGCCCGGCGCGCAGAATCCCAGAATGGCAAAGGCGGCCGGTACGCTGTAATGCCATCCGGTCAGATCGCCCATGAACCAGAGTGTGAATGTGGCGATAAATATCATGAGAACGCCTTTTTCCGCTCGGCTCATAGGTCCCGGATCGGCCAGCTCAACTCCTGCAAGCTCTTTTTCCTCCGGCCGAATCAATGCCCAGAGGATGGCCCAAGTGGTTACGGCCGTCAGAATACAGATGGGAAACTGGATGACGATATATTCCAGAAAGCCGATAGAGATTTTTCCACCGCTGAATTTTTGAAGAATTTCAATAGCAAGGGGGCACCGGCCGCCTCCAAGAAGGGTGCCGAAGCCGCCGGCGGATGCGGCCAGGGGGATAAGAAGTATGAAAAACATGGGGAGTTTATGGCCCTGGCCCGGCTTCATTCCCATGCTCATGAATACCGGTACAAAGGCAAAAACCATGATGACGGTGATGGTCGCGTCGTGGAAAACGGTCGAGGTAAGGGTGCACCCCACGGCCAGAATAAGGCTTAAGCGCTTGATTTTGGTTCCGGCGAATTTGAGAAGATAGAACATAAGCCGGTTGGCCAGTCCCACTTCGTTTAACACCACGCCGAACATGATGACCATAAGAACGAACATGACCGCCGGGCTGGCAAAGGGCGCCCATGCGGCCTGGGCCGGCTGGATTTTCAGAAGAATCAGACTTGCAGCGGCTATGAAAGCCGTAGTGCCGATGGGGACCGCCTCGCTTACCCATAGAAATACCACGGTTATCAGGAGTCCCAGCAGTCTTTGACCTTCGACGGGAAGATTTTCCGGCCGGGGCAGCAGCATGATCCCGATACCCAACGCCAGAGCGATGCCAACCTTAATAATAATCGACCGGGCGCTTGCCGGTTCTTTTATGGATTCAACTTCAGTCATGACACATAGCTCCCAGTTTGTCTTATTGGTTATGATTCATTTATCAAAAAATCCTTACGTCTTGTTAAATACTCGACCGTTTAAATGCTTCCGCCAGCCTGATTTTATCTTCAATTGCAATATGCCTGCTGAAAGCCTCTTCCGCCTTTGCAATAAGATCTTCAATACTCGTGGGCTTTTGAAGATAATCGGTGGCGCCGGATTTCAAACCTTCCACCGCGGATTCTGCCGTGGCATGTCCGGTCAGCATGATGACCTCTATCCGGGGATGGCGCTGCTTGATCTTTTTAAGGGTTTCCACGCCGTCCATTCCCGGCATTTTGACATCCAGAATCACCACGTGAACCAATTCCTGGTCCAGTTTTTCCAGACATTCTCTTCCGCTGGAGGCGGTGAGGGCTTCAATTCCATTCTTGGCAAGCAGTTTTTGTGTTGTTTGAAGGAACCGCTCCTCATCATCGACGAGCATGATCCTCATCTTGACCATGGTTACCATCCAGGTTCTCCTTTTGTAATGAATTATTATAAAGACCTATGATGCGGGTTGCGTTCATATGACCGGAAAATAGTGAACTCCGCATTCCGGGCGCTAAATTTTACAGGCCTTGATCCTGTCGCATACCAGTTTAAAGACATCGGTCAGCCGCAGCACGCCGACAATATCATCTCCGCGCGTGACCAGCAGGGATTGATGTTTTCCCACGATCAGCTTGTGTACGCCTTCGTTTAGTTCTGCATCCTCTTTGATAAATTCACCATCCTTGGGGGTGTACATGAAACTTTTAACCTCCATGGTGGCGGCTTTCCTGCAAATGTCATCCAACGGCCTGCTCCATAAACCCGAATGGGCTAGTGTTTCGATATAATCCAGACTGTAGCCAGTGCGCGATAATACCTTGGCATCCATCATTTTGCTGTACTTTGGTTCCAGGGACATGAGCAGGTCCAACTGGCTGATTTTACCGACTATTTTGTTTTTAGCATTATAAACCAGGATGGCGCGGTGGTGATAGTGGCTCTTGTCGAATTCCGCCTGGGCTTTTTCCAGGGCCAGCACCGCATCGTACATCGTTGCGTTTTCAGACACGGTGGCGTAATCCTTGATCGGAACCATCACTTCTTTAATCTGAATGGTTTTCATGTTCGTCTCCCTCTGAAGTTTATATGAAAATGTTCATAACCATTTGAATGTTCTGCCTTTCGTGTCGCTCGG
>CAYZXZ010000241.1:0-2873 GCA_964481615.1 uncultured Desulfobacteraceae bacterium
ATATAATCCCGGTTATCCATTTCATCCCAGCCGAAAGACAGCCGCCAGTCGAGATTCTCCCCGGCGGTCCCTCCCTGCATGAATGTACCGGCCAAGGTCTGATTTTCCCCGGCCGTGATGGAAAGAAATGTTCCGGGGGTATCCCCGGGTCTTCGGGTGATCACGTTGACCACGCCGAACATGGCATTGGGTCCGTACAGTGAGGAGCCGGGCCCTTTCAACACCTCGATCCGTTCGATTTCCTCAAGGGCGACGGGGCTCTGGAAAAAAGCCGGGATCCCGTATATTTCATAAGACCAGGGGACTCCGTCGATGAGCAGGACGATTTTATTGGCGGGCAGTTTGTGAAAGCCACGGATCCCGCCGGCGAGCATATAGCTGGAATTGGTATATCCTAGGTGGATACCCGTCACCATGCGGAGCGCCTCGGACAGAGATATCGCCCCGGATTGATGGATGTCTTCGGCCGTGACAATGCTCATAGCAGCCGGGGCTTCGGCGAATTTCTGGCGTTGCCGGCCGGCGGTCACGACCTCGGCGGTCATCAGGTCATCTAAAGACTGTTCAAAAAGGTCGTTGGTTTGCGATTGGGGCCGGGCAAACAAGGGTAACGGCAGAAATAAAACAAGAGAAAGGCTGATGGCAAGCAGTTTTGTATTCATCATGAACATTCCCTCACAACAACATGGCAAAGGCGGCCGAACCTGATTCAGGGCGACAAAAGGGGAACACGGTTTTTCTTTCGATGCCGTATTCTGGCATGACGCAATAAAAAAACCGACCGGATCGGTCGGTTTCACTATTGGCTCCCCGCCGCCAAAGTGACCAGATACAGACGGCGGATCACAACCCCCTTCAGCATGACAATGATGTGAATATAATTATTAATGAAAACAGGGACGGATGTCAAGCGCACTTTTTTACCTTTTTTCGGATTTCGTGTATTGAAATCGCCGCTGCCGTGTGTTATTGTAACTTCTCCCTCGGGCTATCCGGGCCCGAGAGATCCGTTCATCGACAAGGGAGCGCCCCGTGAAATTTTCGATGCTGCATAGGGCAAACCCGTCTGCATCAACGTGGTCACCAACCCGAACGCACCAGCCCGGCCACCGTGATATTTTACCAAAATCCGTCCGATTTTTACGGAGTTGTCAAAAATCACACATAGAAAAGGAGATAAACCGTGACAGGACTGATTATTCTTTTTATCATCATTGCGTGCGTGGCGGCTGTTGTAATAATCTACAACAACCTGGTAACACACCGGAATCGCTACAAGAACTCCTTTTCACAGATCGATGTCCAGCTCAAGCGCCGCCATGATCTGATCCCCAATCTGGTGGAGACGGTCAAGGGCTACATCAAACACGAACGCGAAACCCTTGAGGCGGTCATCCAGGCCCGGAACACGGCCATCAGCGCCACAAAGCAGGCCGCCGGCAACCCCGGAGACCCGACCGCCATGAAAGGCCTGGCATCGGCCGAATCCATGCTGAGCGGGGCGCTGGGTCGCCTGTTTGCCCTGTCGGAAGCCTACCCGGACCTCAAGGCCAATCAGAACATGGCCCAGCTCCAGGAGGAACTGGCCTCCACGGAAAACCGAATCGCCTTTTCCCGCCAGTCCTTCAACGACGCGGTCATGTCCTACAACATCGCACGGGAAAAATTCCCCAACAACATTATCGCCAATACGTTCAATTTTCAGGAAGCCCAGCTCCTGGAATCCACGGAATCGCCCGAAGAGCGCAAAGCGCCCAAAGTTTCCTTTTAACCCATCCCAAAAAAGGGACAGTTTTTTTAATGGGCCTGTAAAAAGCTGTTTATCCCGCTGCGCGGTATTTTCGCAGACAGGAACTTCAGGGAAGTTCCTTGGAAGTTGGATTGTTCGCTTCGAGAGTTTTTCGGGGCGCGATCTCGCTCACAATCGATTTTTTGCGAACACCTCTTTTTTGGAGGCGTCATGAATTTTTTTGAGCAACAGGACCGATCCAGAAATAAGAGCACCCATCTGGTCCTGCTTTTCGGGCTGGGGGTTGCGGGCATCATTCTGGCCCTATACATGACCGCTGTCATGATCTTTTTTTACGCCGACGCGGAAAGTGGAACGGGCGGCATGCATTTCACATGGTTTCATCCCGAACTTTTCTTCTGGGTCAGCCTGGGGACCCTGACGGTGATCATCGGCGGCAGCCTGTTTAAAATCCGTGCCCTGCGGCGGGGCGGCTCCTATGTGGCCGAAAGCCTGGGAGGTCGGGGGATCAATCCGGCCACCACCGATGCCAAAGAAAGAATACTGGTCAATGTCGTGGAGGAGATGGCCATCGCCTCGGGCGTTCCCGTGCCCATGATTTACGTGCTGGACAAGGAGGCCGGCATCAATGCCTTTGCCGCGGGCTACACCTATGAAGACGCGGTGGTGGCCGTAACCCGGGGGTGTCTGGAACAGCTCAACCGGGACGAACTCCAGGGGGTGGTGGCCCATGAATTCAGCCATATCTTAAACGGCGACATGCGGCTCAACATTCGTCTTATCGGAATGATCAGCGGGATCCTGGTCCTTGCCGTCATCGGCCGCATCCTTCTCCGATCCGGCAGAGGAGGCGGTAGGAGCAAAAACTTCGGACCGGTTATCGCTTTGGGTCTGGCCCTGTTTTTAATCGGTTACATCGGTGTTTTTGTATCCCGGATGATCCAGAGCGCGGTCTCCCGGCAGCGGGAATATCTCTCGGACGCCTCGGCGGTTCAGTTTACCCGCAATCCCACGGGAATCGCCAACGCACTGAAAAAAATCGGCGGGTTTTCCCTGGGAACCACCGTCAAATCGCCGATGGCCGCTGAAACCGGTCACATGTTTTTCGGCAGCGCCTTTACTT
>CAYZXZ010000242.1:0-578 GCA_964481615.1 uncultured Desulfobacteraceae bacterium
AGTTGCCAGGAACCTGCTATTCATAAACTTTAATGATCCGGAATCCGTTGCCGATTTCAAAACGCTTTTGGCGCGTACACATACCCCTCTACTCCTCGCCGAGGATCGATTTAATTTTGGCGATTTTTTCCCTGGCGGTTTTCCATTGCTTGGTTGAAAAATCCTTTTTGGTCCATCGTTTCTGGGCCTGCCAGTAATTTTTAATAATCTCCGCCGCGGCATACTGATTTTCCGGCGCGTATTCGTCTAATTTTTTAAAGGCGATATTGATTTTTTCCTCTGCGACATCCGGATCTTTTAACTCCAGTATTTCGCGCTCCTCAGGCGTCATGGCATCAAGGAATGCCTGCTTTGCGGCCTCTTCCTGCGCTTTTTTTTCCAATTCCCGCTGCCGATTTTCATCCTCCAGATGCAACCGCTCTTCTTCCCTGAGCTTCTGCTCCGCTTCGGCCCGGCGGCGATTTTGTTCCATTTCTCGATCAGTTTTAAAATCCCTCTCCGCAAGATCAAGCTCGGTCTGGATTTCAGGGCGCCATGTCTCCAATTGCACCCATCCGAAGGGCCTCAGCCCCTTATTA
>CAYZXZ010000242.1:588-1036 GCA_964481615.1 uncultured Desulfobacteraceae bacterium
CTCGGAAGACAGCCAGACCGTTGTCGCGCCGCCTTTGAAGCTAAATTCGGATTTGCCGCCTTGCTTGCCCAGCATAATTTTGATATCGCGATGGCCTTCCACGGTAAGGGATTCCGCTCCCGAATGGCGGCCGAGGCGAAGGGGCAGTTTGTTTTTATCTCTTTCAACAGGAATACCGGCAATCCCGACATTTTTAAGTTCAACGATTTCTCTTCCATTTTCCCGCATGTAAAACTCACCGATACTTTTTATCAGGGAATCAAAATCGATGGGGTTGTGAATTACCCCGGCTTTAACTGGCTGCTCTACGGAAATGTCTCCGGCAAAAACCGCCCCAGGCTCAACGACCTCTAAAATCTGATAAGGGCCTCTGGCCTTCTTGTCCGACACTTTTTTCTTTTTATTTACCGCGTAATAGTCCTTCATTTTTTCCTCGTCTATCTTTATG
>CAYZXZ010000242.1:1046-2804 GCA_964481615.1 uncultured Desulfobacteraceae bacterium
CAACAGCGCCAACCGGCTGAAAATCCGATACCTTGACAAGCCTGAACGGATCGGTTTCCGTCTGCCCCGGGTTATATTCAAGCAGGCTTTTTTCAAGATCTTTTCCGGGATTTTTGCCTCGTGGCGTTGGAACTCTTCTGGTTTTGCTGATTTGATTCAAGTAAGCTGTGCGCAGCGCACCTTTTATGGCAGATCCGGGTATATAGGGCCTGTCATCAACGGGCCGGAAAGCCGTTCGTGCAACCTGGAATTGATTAAGATTCTGGAGAAGCGTTTTTTCATTAGCCTCAAGTGCCAGGATCTTTTTATAGTGATCCACAAAACCATTGCACAGACCTAACGACCGGCCTTTAGCGGTTTTCTGACGTAAAAATGTATAAACTTCCAGGATGGATTGGACCGTTCCCCTTTTGCAAATATCGGAAAATCGGTCACGCTCCTCCTCGGGAAGCGATGCTATAAATGCCAGGGGATCAAAAACCGTCAGTCGCTGGTTCGTTTCGTCCACCGTAAAGCAGGTGGGTTCATATACCTCGTCACAGCCAAGGTGAATCGGTGAAGCCACCTTCAGGATGCATTTAAATATCGTTTTCATCTGTTTCATGTCACAGCTCCCATTTTACAGGCAGCCAGGGTGCATATCCCTGGGCAACGGTTTCGGGTTCAACATAAGAAACGCCGGTGACTGCCTTGCCAATCCACGGGTTATCGAGCGAAACGGGATCATTTGGTATAAAGACGGCGCCTTCATCGGCCATGATGATGGGCTTTTTAAATGGATTGACCCCGGTGGCCAGCCGATCCCCATGTTTGCCGAACCGGATAAACGGCGTGAAAAACGCGTCTTTGAACGCCTGTTTTTGGGGCACAACCGGTCCCAGTGTAAACATGGCGGCGCCCGGCTGCACTTCCGGAGAAGGCCACTCGTCTACGCCAACGACATCAAAACGCCCCAGCCCCGTGGAGGCATCTCTGCCGAAGCCTGTTTGGCCGATTTGTTTAATACCCTTTTTTACGCGGTCGATATCCGTTACTTCATCATCAATCAATACAAAAAGCGCCAATTCCATGCCAGGAAAATAAAACAGATTTTCCTTTGCATACGGCGCGAAAGCGCCTTCACCGGTGGTGCCGGTCAGTCGATTGATGCTGTTGTGCGGCTGGGAAAACCGCGCGGAAAATTCCGTAATACCGGTCGGTGAAATTGACGCTGCTATATCGGGTTTTAAGCCATCGCGGAAATATTTCAATACTTCGGCATCACTTAAAAATTCTCCATTTTGCAGGTCAATCGAGGCGCCCCTGCCCACGGCCATCCACCTTTTGGATCGCACTTCCTTTCTGCTGCGGATGGTTTTTTTTCGGCTGTCACGATCGGCAATAGCATGACCGGGGGTGATCCGAGCGGGACGCGGGAAAAACCAGGATGGTTTTCCCCCGCCTGCTTTCGGAAATGCCGACGAAAAAACCACAAAAGGTGATTCAGAATACTGCCGCGTCAGTTCATGAATACCGCCTGAGACAAGTCCGGGAGCATAAATCACCTGCCAGCAGAATTGCCCAAAAAGCGAATCCCCTTTCAACGGCGTCCCGAATCCGGACCTGGGTTTTAGTGTGATTTCATATCGTTTCACTGCATCCTCCCGCCTATAGCGGCATTATGGAATCAAAAGTTTTCTGAACATCGGCATCGTCAAACTCAAACAAAATCCGCCCATACCCCCGGCTGCCGGACCCGCCGAGAGCATCCATTTGAAG
>CAYZXZ010000243.1:0-2797 GCA_964481615.1 uncultured Desulfobacteraceae bacterium
ACCTTGGAAATTTCCACGGCGCCCTTGAAAACTGGATCACCATGCAGGATTCCTACGACTGCTTCTTCTTTGTGGCGGACTGGCACGCCCTGACCAGCGATTATGAAAACCCCGCCCACATCCCTGCCCTTACCCGCCAGATGATCATCGACTGGCTCAGCACGGGCCTGTCTCCGGAAAAATGCACGCTTTTCGTCCAGTCCCATGTGAAGGAACACGCCGAGCTGTTTCTGCTGCTGTCCATGATCACCCCCGTGCCGTGGCTGGAGCGGAACCCGACATACAAAGAACAGATCGATGCCCTCAACAACAAGGATTTGTCCACCCTCGGCTTTCTGGGGTATCCCGTTCTCCAGGCCGCCGACATTATTATTTACAAGGCCGAAGGCGTTCCCGTTGGCATCGACCAGGCCCCGCACATTGAAATCACCCGGGAGATCGCCCGGCGGTTCAACCACCTATTCGGCCCCACCTTTCCGGAACCGGCCACCATCCTGACCCAGACGTCGAAAATACTGGGCCTGGACCGTCGGAAAATGAGCAAGAGTTATCAAAACGCTATTTTCCTGTCGGATACCCCGGATGAGATCTCGGCCCGGGTGGCCATGATGATCACGGATCCCCAGCGCATGCGCAAATCCGATCCCGGTAATCCGGATATCTGCAACGTTTTTGAGTTTCACAAAATCTATTCCGACGCCGGAGCGGTCGCCACGGTCAACGCCGACTGTCGATCCGCTCGCATCGGCTGCGTGGAATGTAAAAAATTAATGACAAAGGGCTTAACCGATGCCCTGGCGCCGATCCGGGAAAAAAATCAATATTACAACGACCATCCCCGTCAGGTCGATGCGGTCATCACCGCGGGCCGGGAAAAGGCGGGTTGCGTAGCGGCGCAAACCCTGGACCAGGTCCGGACCGCAGTCAGACTGGACTGATAATGCCATAATGAACAGCCGGCCTTATGAAATCAAAATAGAAAACATTTTCGAGGGTCCCATGGATCTGCTGGTCCACCTTATCAAAAAAAACGAGGTGGACATTTACGACATTCCCATTGCCTTGATCACCGAACAATTCCTGGCCTACCTGGAATGGATGCAGTCGCTTTCCATCGAGGTGGCCGGTGATTTTCTGGTCATGGCCGCCACACTTGTCCAGATCAAGTCACGAATGCTGTTGCCGAATCCCGCGGCGGACGATACGACCGACGACGAAGACGACCCCCGCATGGCCATCACCGGCCCGCTGCTGGAATATCTGAAGATGAAATCCATTGCCGAGCAGCTCGGCCGGCGACCCATTCTGAATGCCGATATTTTTACCCGGCCGGGGGATCAAAATCTGTTTCTAATGGATCATGGAGACACTGTGGTCAGGGCCGATCTTTTTGAGCTGATCCAGGCATTTCAGCGCCTGATAGACCGGTCATCCGGCCATAACGGCATCCAGATCACGCCGGAACGCGTCTCCATCAAGGAACGGATGACGGAAATCATCGCCGTCATTGAGAAAAAAGGGTCCATGGCCTTCCGGGAACTTCTGGGCGGGCGGCCGGAAAAAATCGATATCGTCGTCACGTTTATGGCCATGCTGGAAATGGTAAGACTTAATCTCATCCACGTGGTGCAGAGTGACAACATCGGCGAATTAAGACTTTTTTATCGATAAAAACCGGGGTTATGTCGGATGGATGACTTAAAATCGATCGTAGAATGCCTGTTGTTTGCATCGGATACGCCCCTGACCATGGATCATTTCAAAAAAGCCCTGCCCGATGCCGATCCCGCATCCATCCGGCAGGCGCTGACGAATCTGATTCGGGAATACGCCGACCGAAACGGCGGATTTCTCCTTCATGAAGTGGCCGGAGGATACCAGTTTCGGAGCCGACCGGACTACGCGCAATGGATTCGGCAACTGTTCCAGCCGACCCCTCCCCGACTCAGCCAGGCCGCTTTGGAAACCCTGGCCATCATCGCCTACCGCCAGCCGGTCCTGCGCAGTGAAATCGAACAGGTCCGGGGCGTCAATTCCGGCAATGCTCTTAAAATTCTTCTGGAGCGGCGGCTCATCCGCATCCTGGGCCGCCGGGAAATCCCAGGACGCCCCCTGGTTTACGCGACGACCCGCAAATTTCTCGAAACTTTCGATTTAAAAGACCTCAAGGATCTGCCCAAGCCCACGGAGATTGAAGGCCCGGCACCCGGCTCCTCCGTATTGGGTCCGGACGCCAAACCAGGCCATAACCTGACCTCTGCCCCGGCCGATTTGCAGGGCGCTGACCCGAAATCCGCATCAGATACCGGAACGTTGGAGGATGCTAATGATCCGAACAATACCGCCTACGCACATCATAGGCAACAAAACCTTAAATTCCAGGCTGATAATACCGGGAATCCCATTTTAAACAATATCAGGGATCCAAAAGCCGATGCTTGAGTTTTGAAGGGAACCATCAACTTCCCAAGCGAGAACCCCCTTATGGCCGGCATTTTCCGGCGATATTACGGCCTCGCCTGAAAATGCATCTGGAAATCCATAAAAATTGTGCTTGACTTACCCGGCCCGGCCCATTACAAAAAGTAGAGGTTATGGGCGGTTAACTCAGCGGGAGAGTGCTACCCTCACACGGTAGAAGTCGGAGGTTCAAATCCTCTACCGCCTACCAAAATAAAAGGGTTACGGCCGGTCGCAAAAGCGCCGGCCGCCCTGTTTTTGACTATACATTTGTATAGTCATACTGGAGTTTCCGAGATAACCTTCTCCGCGCGTCCGAAACCCGCGGATAGCGGGC
>CAYZXZ010000244.1:0-2793 GCA_964481615.1 uncultured Desulfobacteraceae bacterium
AGCGATAAATTCCCATGCACGTTGTGGTTAAGGTGATGCTCCATGGTTAACTTTATAAAGTCAAATTAAGCTTATGCTGCGGTTTCCGTGGCCGATGGAGTGCACGACACATTGATATTGCCGCATGTGAACAGCAATTGCATGCAGGTGTTTCTTGACGAGGTATCTTCTCGACTCCCGGACGACAGAATCGTGATGGTGTTCGATGGTGCGGGTTGAAAATGGCCTTCACTGGTGCCTTGACGTATCTTTCCGGGAAGACCACTGTCGTGTACGCAAAGACCATGCCCCTGAGAATCTTGGCATCCTGAGACATATGGCCCTTAATCTGATCAAACAGGAAAAATCCCTCAAAGGAGGCATTCAAGCCAAACGTCTCAAGGCCGCTTGGGATCAAAATTATCTCCTTAAAATCTTGAACTCGTGATTTCTACATGCGATTGCCCTGAATTATGCACAGTCGCTGAAACCGCAAGCCCTGCACATGCTGCAGCCGCCTTCCTGTTCCATGATGCCGCCGCAGTCGGGGCAGGCCCCCTTCATAAAAGCCGGTTTTCCCTCAACGGATGCGTGGCCGTTGGCTGCCATATGTCCCTGGATGGCTTTGGCAACGGCATCGGCGCAGGATAAGATCTTATTTTCGCCAAATCCCGAGGGCGAGTGGCAGGAGATGCCCTGCAACTGTTTGACGACCTGTCGGGCCTGTATGCCGCTTCGCCAGGCCAGAGACACCATGCGGCCGATGGCTTCGCTCTGGGAAGCGGCGCATCCGCCCGCCTTCCCCATGGTAGTGAATAGTTCAAAGATGCCCGCGTCATCCTCGTTGATGGTGATGTAGATGGGGCCGCATCCGGTCTGCATCTGGTAGGTCCATCCTTTGAGAATCCGCGGGCGCTCGCGCTTTTTTATCTGCTGTTTCCCGGCCTGCTTGGCTTCCGGCTCACCGGCGACCGCACCGGTCGAGAGGACCTGCTTGTCGCGTGATCCGTCCCGATAAATGGTGACGCCCTTGCACCCGAGTTCCCAGGCCAGCCCGTAGACGGAAGCCACGTCGTCGATGGTCGCTCCCCCGGCGAAATTGACGGTTTTGCTGACGGCGTTGTCCGTGTATTTCTGAAAGGTCGCCTGCATCCGGATATGCATTTCCGGGGAAATGTCATGGGCCGTGACAAAAAGCCTCCGGATATCGGGAGGGATGTCCGCAATATCGCAGACGGTTCCATGCCGGGCGATCCGCTGCATCAGTTCAGGGGAATAAAATCCCTGTTTCCTCGCGATCTGCTCGAAGAGGGGATGAACTTCCACCAGGATATCATTATCCATGACCTGGCGGACATAGGAAACGGCAAACAGCGGTTCAATGCCGGATGATGCGTTGGCAATGATGGAAATGGTTCCCGTGGGCGCGATGGTGGTGACGGTGGCATTTCGGATCGGGGGATCGCCCCGTTTTTCTAAAAGAGAGCCGGGAAAATTCGGAAAGGGCCCGCGCGTTTCCGCCAGTTTCCGCGATGCGGCGTGCCCCTCGTCATTGATGAATTTCATCACCGTGCCGGCCAGTTCGACGGCGTCGTCCGTGTCGCAGGGTATTCCAAGAAGAATGAGCATGTCGGCCCAGCCCATAACCCCGAGTCCGATCTTGCGGTTGCCCATGGTCATACGGGCGATCTCCGGGAGAGGATAGCGATTGACCTCCACTACGTTGTCTAGAAAATGTACCGCCAGATGGACCACTTCCTTTAAGCGGTCCCAGTAAATTTTACCGTCGTAGACCATCTTTCCCAGGTTTATGGAGCCCAGATTGCAGGATTCATAAGGCAGCAGAGGTTGCTCACCGCAGGGATTCGTCGATTCGATCATTCCGATGTGAGGCGTTGGATTGTCACGGTTCAGGCGGTCTAAAAACACGATTCCCGGCTCGCCGTTCTCCCAGGCCTGGGTCACGATGCGTTTGAATACCTTCAGAGCGTTTAGTGTTCCCACGGGCTCGCCGTTTCTGGGGTTGATGAGATCATAGTTTTTATCATTTCTGACGGCTTCCATGAACGCTTCGGTGAGTCCCACGGAGATATTGAAATTATTGAGCTGCTTATTATCCGCCTTGCACATTATGAAATCCATGATGTCAGGATGGTCGACCCGGAGAATCCCCATGTTGGCGCCACGCCGCGTCCCCCCCTGCTTGATCGTCTCGGTGGCCGCGTCGAAAACCCGCATGAACGAAAGGGGACCGCTGGAAACGCCGGTGGTGCTTTTCACCACGTCCTTTGCCGGGCGGAGACGCGAAAAAGAAAATCCAGTTCCGCCGCCCGATTTGTGAATCAGGGCTGTGTGTTTGACGGCGTCGAAGATTTCCTCCATGGAATCCCCCACTGGAAGAACAAAACAGGCGGACAATTGGCCCAATTCCCGTCCCGTGTTCATCAGAGTAGGGGAATTGGGCAAAAACTCGAGGCCGGTCATGACGGCGTAAAATTGCCCGGCAAGCGTTTCCGTATCGGCTTTTTCGTCGAATTCCAGGTCTGCGGCCGCAATGACGCAAGAGACCCGCCGGAACATGTCGGCGGGCGTTTCCAGCACCTTTCCGTCCTGGTCTCGTTTCAGGTATCGCCTCTCCAGAACGGTGACGGCGTTGGCGGTCAGATGGGGAAGGGATTCGAAAGCATGCTGGTTCATGGTGCGATGGCTCCTTGGTGAAAAGAAGTGTAATGATTGAAATTAACCTGAAAATCGACTTCTACCTGAATTTTGCACAAAACTCCCCGCCAGCAGCATGTGCCGTTAAAATTTTTT
>CAYZXZ010000245.1:0-2785 GCA_964481615.1 uncultured Desulfobacteraceae bacterium
GATTTTAGGCTGTCGTGCGATTTTGAAGGTCGACCGGAACGACAGGACCGCCCGGCCGGCATCATCAAAGACCGTGGCCTCGCCGTCGATGGTCCGGTCACCATTGAACCTGGCCTCGGCCTTTGCCGTAACCATCCCCTGCCGCACCGGATAAAGAAACTCCGATTCCAGGTGGATGGTGGCAAAATGAGTGTCTGCCGGCAGCATGCTCTTGATGGCCATGACAACTGCGGTGTCGGCCAGGCTTACCAGCGCCCCGCCGTGCATCAGACCGGCGCCCTGGGCGAATTTATAACGAAACGGCATGGAAAGAACAGCCCGGCCGCCTTTTGCCTCCACAATATCCATCTCCAGCAGCCGCTCAAACGGCGCGCAACTGATCCATTCGGGCAAAACGACCCGATGCGGCCCGGTTCCCGGCTGGTTATCTTTTTGTCGATCCATTATTGCCCTTGATCGCCGTTTCCGTTGATGGTTTCCATGATTTCTTTAAAGCTTTCCAGCCCGGCTTCGATGTTTTCAATGATCTCACTGGCAAGAATATCAGGATCGGGCAGGTTGTCCAGGTCGGCCAGGCTCTTGTCCTTGAGCCAGAAAATGTCCAGGTTGGTTTTGTCCCGGGCGATGATGTCCTTATATGTAAATTTCCGCCAGCGGCCTTCGGGATTGGTTTCCGACCAGGTTTCCGTGCGGTCATGACGGTTGGCGGGGTTATAGCATTCCACAAAGTCCTGGAGGTCTTCGGCCCGCATGGTGGCTTTTTTTAAGGTGTGATGGACATTGGTCCGGTAGTCATACACCCAGACATCTTTGGTCCAGGGGTCACGGGAGGCCGGTTTGTTGTCGAAAAACAATACATTGGCCTTGACGCCCTGGGCATAGAAAATGCCTGTTGGCAGCCGCAGAATGGTGTGCAGGTCGGTGGTTTTCATCAGCTCCCGGCGCACGGTTTCCCCGGCCCCGCCTTCAAACAGCACGTTGTCCGGCAGCACCACCGCGGCCTGGCCGGTGACTTTCAGCAGCGTGCGGATATGCTGCAGGAAATTGAGCTGCTTGTTGCTGGTGGTGGCCCAGAAGTCCTGACGGTTGTAGCTTAAATCCTGCTTTTCCTGTTCGCCGGCTTCGTTGGTGATGGTCATGCTGCTTTTTTTGCCGAAGGGCGGATTGGCCAGCACGTAATCCGCCCGGATGCCTTCATCGGCGATCATGGCGTCGGTGGATGAGATAAAGGTTTGGCCGTCGATCTCCCCGATGTTGTGCAGAAACATGTTCATCAGGCAGAGCCGGCGGGTGCCGGCAACGATTTCATTGCCGGAAAAGGTGCTGTTTTTCAGAAAGGCTTTCTGCTCCCGGTCCAGTTCATAATGGGCCGTGATATAGTCATAAGCGGCCAGAAGAAACCCGCCCGTGCCGCAGGCCGGGTCATGAATGCTCTTGCCCGGCTTCGGGGCCGCGCACCGCACCATGGCCTTGATCAGGGCCCGGGGGGTAAAATACTGGCCCGCGCCGCTTTTGGTGTCCGCGGCGTTTTTTTCCAGCAGGCCCTCGTAGATGTCGCCTTTGATATCGGCCCCCACCATGGTCCACTGTTCCTGGCCGATCATGTCGATGATCTTGAGCAGCTTGGCCGGGTCCTGAATCTTGTTCTGGGACTTGGTGAAAATCTGGCCCAGCATTTCTTTTTCCGTACCCAGGGAGCGCAGCATCCGGGAATAATAGGCCTCAAGCTCCGCGCCCCGCTTGCGGTTTAAGGTCGGCCAGTCGCAGCGCTCGCCATCCGGCAGTTCAAGGCCTTCGGCGTCCTTGATTTTCGGAAAACGGATGTTTTTGTTATAAGGCGGCCGGCTCATTTCATCGGCCATTTTCAGAAACAGCAGGTAGGTGATCTGCTCCAGATAATCGCCGTAGCCCACGCCGTCATCGCGCAGCACATGGGCAAAATTCCAGACTTTGGATATCAGGTTGGATTCGTTCATGCGTTATTCGTTCCTCATAATGGATTGTAGAGACGCGATGCATCGCGTCTCTACAATGTCATACCAATTCCCCGTTAATATAAATTCCGGCCTGATTTTTCATTTGTTTTTCACCTGTTTTTTACAGATCGGCCGGATTTGTCTTTTTGAATCCTCTCCAGCAGTTTCTGCGCCGGTTCCCAGTCCGGTTCCCGCCGGCAGGCCGCAAGTTCGGCCTGGCTGAGCAGTTGCCCGCCAAAGGCGCTCTGACCGATAATAAAATATCATTCGGTTCAGCAGTTTTTTTGGGTTTACTGCACCATTTTCGGACAACTGGATACAACTCTGTGAATTCTGCTTTGCCTTGAAAAAATGGGAGACCTTTATTTTCATTGTTATATGTTGACGAAGGAGGCGATTGCCCCATATTGATATCGCAAATTCTCCCCAATCCTGTTTCAACCCAATCCTCTCGCATCATCTGTAAAATCTATCCTGTTCCCAATTCCGGGGGTTGTTGACGGTGTATTGTTCAATGCGGTGATATGATTGTGCGTCGCGGATGACATGGTCATGAAACAGGGGTTGCCAGGCAAAATCAGGATTGATTTGGCGGGCCTGTTTCGTCACCGATGATTTAAATCCCCGCAGGATGGATGCCAGGTTTTTGGATTGCGGGCCAAATCGGTTTTGGGGGGATGGGGTATCCCCCGCCGCCGTCGTTGTCGTTGTTGTAGAGACGCAATGCATTGCGTCTCTACCGTTACAATGGTACTGCATTGCGTCTCTACCGTTACAATGGTACTGCATTGCGTCTCTACCGTTACAAT
>CAYZXZ010000246.1:0-2755 GCA_964481615.1 uncultured Desulfobacteraceae bacterium
ATATCGATTGCGCACTGTCGAGAAGACGAAGGTCCAAAAAAAACGCCGGAAACCGAAGCCATCTTCGAGAATGTCTGGCGTGTGAACGCTCAAGCAGATGAGTCTCTTGACGTTTTGAGGATTAGCGTGGATACGAAAGCGGCAGTCAATGTCTCGGAGACTATTCCAGGCACGTTCGCGTGGCCTTGAACCGGTCAAAGCATGGGATCATGATATGCGGTCCAAGAAAAAGATTGTGCCCGGCGGCATTCTGGAGCTCGAGAGCGGCAAGGCGTCACTTTTTTTCACCGGCAGCTGCAAAACAAGCGATTTTATAGTGGATGGACTTTTGTTGTGGTGGACGGAAAGGAAGCAGTCGCTTTCAAATGTAAAGCGTCTTGTCATCAATATGGACAACGGTCCGTAATGCAGTGGGCGTCGCAGCCAGTTTTTGCAGCGGATGGTGGAATTTGTCGATGCATCCGGGCTTTCGGTTCGGATTATTTATTATCCACCCTATCACAGCAAGTATAATGGGATTGAGCGTTATTGGGCGGGGCTTGAGAAATCATGGAATGGATAAAGGCATTCGGGTTTGTGGAAAAAGCAGAGCAAAACTCGAATCTCGCCTGGAACGCTCGGACAAGCTTCCTTTGTATGATATTATTATTCGACCAGAAACGGTACATTAACAAATCGTTGTAATTGGGCTTGCCTTGATGATTTACCATGCAAAAAATCATAAAAGCAAGGGTGAGCTAAGTCAATAAGCAATTTCAAAAAATATCAATCTTGAAAATTTCGATTGGAAAAGCGGACCATTACATGAATGTTTCTATTATCGGCACCGGATATGTCGGCTTGGTTGCGGCCGCCTGTTTTGCGGAAATGGGCAATCAGGTTTTGTGCGTGGATATAAATCATGCGGTTATCGACACGCTGCGGCATGGCAAAATTCATATATATGAGCCCGGGTTGGACGTCCTGGTGCGGCGGAACCTGGAACAAAAGCGCCTCCATTTCACTTCGGACATCAACGAAGGCGTTGAGAAATCCCTGTTTCTTTTTAATTGCGTGGGAACGCCGCCCAAGCCGGACGGATCATGCGATCTGTCGTATGTTCATGATGTGGCCGCGCAGATCGGCAAATCCATTTCCGATTACCGGATCATCGTGAACAAGTCGACGGTTCCGGTTGGCACCGCGGACGCGGTTTCCGATCTGATCCGCCATGAAATCGAGAAACGCGGGATCGACGTGAAGTTTGACGTGGTATCCAACCCGGAATTTTTAAAGGAAGGGGATGCGGTCGGTGATTTCATGAAGCCTGACCGGATCATCATCGGCACGGACAAGCCCGAGGTCGCGGAACTGCTGGGGGAATTGTACTCCCCGTTCGCCAGGAGCCGCGACAAGCTGGTCATCATGGGAGTTCGGAGCGCTGAAATGACCAAATACGCGGCCAACTGCATGCTGGCCACCAAGATTTCCTTTATTAACGAGATAGCCAATATCTGCGAACGGGTGGGGGCCGATATCCGGGACGTGCGCATGGGAATCGGTTCGGATCACCGGATTGGCTATCATTTTATTTATCCTGGCGTGGGATACGGCGGTTCCTGTTTTCCCAAGGATGTCAACGCCCTGATCCAGACGGCCCGGCTGACCGGCTACACGCCCGAACTCCTGGCGTCCGTCGAGCAGGTCAACAATCGTCAGAAAAAGATCGTTTCCGATAAAATAAAAGCGTATTTCGAGCCGCTCGGCGGGGTAAAAGACCGTGTTCTGGCCCTCTGGGGCCTGGCTTTCAAGGCCAATACCGATGATATCCGCGATTCCGCGGCACTGGTGACCATAGCCGAGTTGACGGCTGCCGGCATGCGGGTGAGGGCCTATGATCCCGCGGCCGGCCCGAACGCCGCGCAGGCATTAAACGGCAATCCTTTGGCCGAAATCAGTGACGACCAGTACGGGATGCTTAAGGGAACGGACGCGCTGGCCGTGGTCACGGACTGGAACCAGTTCCGAAACCCGGATTTTAAAACCATACGGTCCGCCCTGAGCTTTCCGGTGATTTTCGACGGTCGCAATCTCTATTCGAAAAAACAGCTTTCTGATCTGGGTTTCACCAGTTTCAGCATCGGCAGACCCCGGACCTGAAAACACTTGCTGGACCTGATTAGAGCCAGATGCGCTGCGGCGGGTTTTCCTGCGCTGATGTGACGAAAAAACATAACGCAATTGTCGACACCTCCATGAACCTGCTGTTGGTCCTGATATCCGCGCTGTTTTATGTCCTGTCGTTTCCCCTGTGGAATGCCGGTTTTCTGGCTTTTTTCGCCCTGGTCCCTTTGTTCCGGGCGGTTGAAAGCGCCCGTTCGACAGCCCGTGGCATGGCCTGCGGGGTCGCGTGGGGCGCCTTGGTGTCAACGGGCCGTAAGCGCTAAATTAACCCCATCTTCACAAGCTTGTCTCGATATGCCATGATGCCGTCCAAAATCAAAATGAGGAGGCGGCATCATGATGACAGAGCAATCAAGGCAAGAGGAGAATACAGAAAAGCGGAGGTATTGGCGACATCATCTGGATGAGTGGCAGGCCAGCGGGCTTACTCAGATCGCATACTGCCGTCAGCATGGTTTAAGCAGGTTTCTATTTCAGTATTGGAAGAAGCGATTCCAAGAATCTGATTCATTTCCTGCGTTGATTGAAGTTCCATTTGCTTCGTAAGCGGTTAATAAACCGCAGTCGCCTCCGCCCGTTCAATCTGCTCAGG
>CAYZXZ010000247.1:0-2705 GCA_964481615.1 uncultured Desulfobacteraceae bacterium
CCGCGTACAGGTCTTTTTATCGTGCGTTCTGCATCATCATATGATACGAAACATTCGAAGGAATTCATTCACCCTGAAATCAGGGGTAGATGAGGTGTTTGCCAACATCGAGATATTTTCACGATAAAATAGACAAGCATGCAAATGACCCGTTTACCTAAAAATATTAAAGCGCAAAAGACCCATCTGCATCGCCTGACAGAGCTGGCCCGCGACCGCGGGCGGATTCTGGCCCTGCCGCCGGAAAAAGCTCTTTCGGAAATTCTGGATCACCCGCAACCCCACGCGCTGGTGCGATCCTTTGCCGAGGAAGACTTTTTTTTTCTGGTCCATGACATCGGGCCCCTGGATGCGCTGGAACTGCTTTCCCTGGCGTCCATCCGTCAGTGGGAATATATCTTTGATCTCGCATCATGGGAAAAGGACCGCTTCAGCATAGAAGCCATGACCCGCTGGATGGACCTGCTGCTCAAAGCCGACGCGTCCCGTTTTGTTCGCTGGATCATGGAGGAAAAATCCGAACAGCTTGAATATTATCTCTTCAAAACCAGCCAGGTCATCATCCGGGAGCACGACCAGGACCCGTCCGATTTTGGAGATAATTTTTTTACCTTTGACGATGTGTTTTATGTGCGGCTGCCGGAGGCGTCCGGAAATGAAAATGAGGGAAACCCGCTGACGGATCTGCTCGGCCGCATCGCCGAGGCAGACCATCCCTTCTACCAGCAGACTCTGTTGCGATCCACCCAGGTGATCCCTTCGGAAAGCGAGGAGGAATTTTACCGATTGCGCAATGTGCGGCTGGCGGAAAAGGGATTTCTGCCATTTGACGAGGCGGTGGGGATCTACCAGTCCATAAAAATAAAGGATTTAAGAAAACAAAAAAAAATCATCCGCAGCGGGGATGACCAGGATGATTTCATGCCGGTTCCCCTCAACCACCTGGCGCTGATGGACCCGGACCAGATCTTCTGCCGCGCCCTGAGCCGGATCCGCATGGAAGATGTTTTCGACCATATACAGATTGAATTTGCCGGTCTGTGCAACCGGCTTATCGCCGCGGACCCGAAACCCGTCAGGGAGCGCGAGGCGCTTAGAACCATTGTCAAGAAAGCCTGCGGCTATCTCGGCATCGGCCTGCAGTGCCTGTCCGGCAAAAAAACCACGCCGGATGAAAACCAGATGGCCGCCATGATCCAAAGCTATCCCTTGATCGATATTTTCAGGACCGGCTACGGCCTGGCGGCCGACCTGAAACGCCAGGCCGAAGACTGGCGGAAAAACAGCTGGTTTGCCCGAAACCGTCTCTCCCTGCATTTCTGGGGGGAGCGCCTGATGGGGGTGATCGGCGGCCTGATGGTCAAACGGCCCCTGTATTTCGACAATTACAGAACCGGCGTTCTTTACCGGGAATTTAAGACCATGGCCGACATCCGCCGGACCCGGACCGCCCTCAGGCAAGCCATGTCCTTTGATGACCTGTTCTCCTGCCTTTCCATTGATCTCTCACAGCCGCCGAAGCAGGTTGTGATCACTTACAAAAACCTGCTGCTCACCCTGTGGGCGCGGCACCGGCTGGGCCTGTCCAGCGGAAAAATCACGCTGGAACCGATCCCGATGGCCCGGTTCCGGCCGTTTTTCGTCGATCTGTGGGACGCTGTCGAACCCGGCAACGCCCCTGCGGTACG
Organism: uncultured Desulfobacteraceae bacterium; assembly: GCA_964481615.1. Classification (GTDB taxonomy): domain Bacteria; phylum Desulfobacterota; class Desulfobacteria; order Desulfobacterales; family Desulfosalsimonadaceae; genus SURF-33. Next base: position 1,689 of record CAYZXZ010000247.1, read on the forward strand.
GGAATCGCACAAAACCGACTTTCTGGGCTGGCTGGCCGAAGAAAGCGGGTTCACCGAACCCGAGATCTCCCGAAATCTCGGCCGGGCTCTTGAGCGGCTCTTTGATGAAATCGCCGATGAATACGGCCGCCTGTCGCCAAAGGACCTGGAACCCCGTTTCGTGCAACTGTTTCTTCTGGGAAACTAATACTATTTTCAAAAAAATCGTCGACCATCTGTTTCAATGGAATCGTAAAAAGGCATTGCTCACGAAGCGAGCAAAATCAGCTTTTTTGCGATGCCTTCAATTTTCAATGCCGGTGCGGGCCAGAACCCCTTTCCGGTAGTAATGCCGGATTTCCTTCATCTCAGTGACCAGGTCCGCTGCTTCCATAACCCTTTGAGACACGCCACGGCCGGTGATCACCAGCTCGACGTTTTCCGGCTTTTCGGCAATGATTTCAAGAATATCATCGGCGCTGATGATATTGAATTTTTCCGCCACCCCGGCCTCTTCCATGATCACGATGTCATATGCGCCGGATTGCAAAGCCGCGCGGATCGCGGCCAGACCGTTTTGCCCCGCAGCCAGATCCTCGGGTTTCGGGTCACCCACAATATATCCGCCCGCGCCGAACTGCTCGATGGTGATCCGGTCCGAAAACCGCTCCAGGGCCTTTAGTTCGCTGTAATTCCCTTTTTTGAGGAATTGGGCGATATACACCGACAATCCCGCACCGGCGGCCCTCAGCGAAAGCCCCAGCGCCGCCGTGGTTTTCCCCTTTCCATCCCCCGTATAGACCTGGACGTATCCTTTTTCCATGCATCCCTGTCAAATTGATAAGGTTTCATTTCCTCAGCCCGGCGCATCCGGCTCAGGCATCACCTTTCCCCTTACACCTTTCTTTCGATTTTTTTCATTCTTTCCAAAAACTCGTACGGTTACGTCAAGAACTGTCGTATCCTGTTCTTTAGAATTGTTATAGAAGGCAAAAATCAAGGCCGCTGTCCATCCCAGAGGAAAACAATCGTTTTTTC
>CAYZXZ010000248.1:0-2699 GCA_964481615.1 uncultured Desulfobacteraceae bacterium
AAAAAATTTTAACGGCACATGCTGCTGGCGGGGAGTTTTGTGCAAAATTCAGGTAATAAAGCGTTAAGGTAATCTATATTTTCCGATCCGATCGTTATGCAAACTGCCCAGGTATAGATAGCCGCCATATTCCCTGGCGGAAGTGATTATCTTCAGGTGTTTCCCGGTGGGTTCATGTAAGCTTTGGGTAATTTTCCCCTGCTCATCCAGAGCCAAAACCAGGCCATAAGGCTTTGCCTTAGGCCATAAGGCTTTGGGTAATTTGGACATCTGGGCTTTGAGAAATGGAGAAGGATGAAGTTTGTCCGCAGTTTCATTTCTCACCGTGAAAAGAGCCAGCCAAAATGTTCCCTTGCGGTTGCTTGAAATGTTATCAGGATATCCCGGGAGATTATCGATAAAGATTTCGTGCGTTCCCGCTTTGGGACCCTTCAGCCAGTACCTGACGATCCTGTAACGGTAAGTCTCACTGATCAAAACGAAGTCTTCCTGTTGAGATAAGGCCACACCGTTGGCAAAGTAAAGGTTTTTCAACAGAACCTTAATCTGGCCCGTGGCTGGGTCGTAGCTCAGGAATCTCCCGTAGGGTTTTGCTTCCAAAAGATCATAAAGGTACTTATCTTGTTCATACTTGGAGCTTGCATCCGTAAAATAGATAGTCCCATCGCTGGAAATATCCAGGGCATCGGTGAACTTAAACGGAACTCCGTCCGCCGAGGTGGCCAGAACTTTAATCTTGCCTTGGGGATCAATGGAAAGTAAGCCCTTATAGGCATCACAGACAATGAGGTTTTTATTCTTATCAAATTGGAGGCCCAGAGGGCGGCCTTTTGTCTCGGCAAAGATCTCCAGATTGCCATCCGGCAGAAGGCGCGTGATTTTCCCGTCCTGCGTTCCTCCATAGATGCTGCCCTGGCTGTCCAATACCACTTCTTCCGGACCATCAATCTTCCCCAGGGCTAAAAGTTCGGCTCTCTGCAAAAGGTTGTTCGGTGTCAGCACACCCGTTAACTCAGGGGCTTTAGGAGGGCTGTAAGCCGCCGGATCAATAGGGGCCGGTTGGAGAAGGAAGATAATGATTAGAATCGCCAGAATTCCGACTACCCCGATGATTATCTTTTTCATACCTCGACCCTCCTTCTTAAAAATGGGATGTTTCCCTATTTTTTGTTGCATCAGTTTCTTGCCATGGCGAGAAAAGGCCCATTAGAATGATAATGGCTATTCCACAAATAGAGCTTTCTTTTGTCTGGGATTCATTTTCGTCTCCTTTGCATAACGCTGCTGCGGATCACCCGCAAGCCCCGAATGATCCCGAAGGGATCGTGAGCGGGCGCAGTCGGGTGCATCCGCTTGATGGACGGCGCGAAGCGCCGGACAGAAAGCGGATGGCAATCCGCAGCAGCGATGAACGGACGCTTCGCGTCCGTTCATCGTCGGCGTTGAGGCGCGGCGCTATTGCGACGTCGCCTCGAACGGCTGGTTGGGCGTTCCATTTCTCCGTTTGAGATGATCCCGAGCCAGACGCCCCGCTTTTCGTCCGGCGCAGACGAGCGCGACGCCGAGTCCAGAGTAGAGCGTTCCGAAGATCAAGTGAAGATGAATATCTCCCGGTCGTGGACAAGGTCCGCCGAGATAGGACGCGATTCCAGCAACGATGGTCCATGCGCCGAACAGGTACGAGACGACTTGAACGACAAGCCATACGATCGCACGAATGGTATGTCTTGTTCTTGATGTCATATTCTGCTTCCACCGCCCCGGATCACCCGCTGCGCCTCAGATAGGTGCGGTTCCACCGATCTTTCGCCTCTCAACTACCACTCGCCCTGTCCAACTCCCCCGCCCAGATACTGGATTTGCGGGAGGCGTTTTTTGGGACGGCCATCTCATCGAAGAAAAGAGTCGTAAACCCAGTAGGTTCCCCAGAAGACGAGCGGCCAACATACGATACAAAGAATTATCGTCACCGCGACAGCGGCAAAGGTGACAACGGTGCTAACCCGTCTGCTTAGGTTTCGAGTTGCACGGCGTCCAAGCCTCCAAGCCGCCACGACCAGAATGGCACCAAGAATGATCGTGATGGGCAAACTGGCCACCGCCGCTACGCCCCATCCATGCGGATCGTGCGCCCATGCAAATGGCGGGAACAACGCGAAGGCACCCATTGCGATTAGTGTTCGCAGATTGACCAGCCTGTTCTTCATCTCTTCCAGCCCAACGCTGCTGCGGATCACCCACAAGCCCCGAATGATCCCGAAGGGATCGTGAGCGGGCGCAGTCGGGTGCATCCGCTTGATGGACGGCGCGAAGCGCCGGACAGAAAGCGGATGGCAATCCGCAGCAGCGATGAACGGACGCTTCGCGTCCGTTCATCGACGAATTCACCGGCGCGGCTTACCAGCGAGGCACCCACCTTCCAAAGAACCGAAAGTCAGGAAACGGGCTAAAAGTAGCCCGATGTTCTGCCGCGTCCGGTGCAATGACTTGTTCGCAGCCTTCATGTTTTGCCCAAAATGCCTTTCAGCTTGTCGATACCCGTAGGTGGGTCTTCCATGTGCAAAACCGCATGACAATTTGGACAAACTGGCCTCAGGTCTCTTATGGGGTCGACGGTGTAACCAGGGCCTAACTCAGACAATGGAACGTAAGCGTTTAATAAACCGCAGTCTCCTCCGCCCGTTCAATCTGCTCCGGCG
>CAYZXZ010000249.1:0-2663 GCA_964481615.1 uncultured Desulfobacteraceae bacterium
GTCAAAGGCCAGGGTGGACTTGCCCGATCCTGACAGGCCGGTGATGACCACCAGCCGGTTCCGGGGAAGTTCCACATCAATATTTTTCAGATTGTGCTGGCGCGCGCCGCGCACGATGATGTTATCGAATGTCATAACTTAAAGCGGCATAGCCGCAGAAAGGATAAACCGGAAACCGGAATTTATGGATTAAAGAACTATTTTCAGCAACACCAATGTAAAACGGCCTGATAAAAAATTCTTTTACAGGAGTATCTGGTTTCGATCAACGGAAAGATAAAAATTTACGTGAGGGAATGCAAGGAACGATCAGGCTGTACCGGTATGACCTTCCAAGCGGCAGCGGGCCTGCTGTGCGGCAAGCAGAATGGCCGCCGTCAGGCTGCCCGGATCGGCAATGCCTTTCCCGGCAATATCATAGGCCGTGCCGTGATCCACCGAGGTCCGGATAATGGGAAGACCCAGGGTGGTATTCACGCCGTCGGCAAAATGAATCATTTTAAAGGGGATCAGCCCCTGATCGTGATACATGCAGACAATGGCATCCCAGGCGCCGTCCAAGGCGTGATAAAAAAGCGTATCGGGCGGGTGCGGCCCGGAAACATCCCTGCCCATATCCCGGAAAAATCGGATCGCCGGTACAATCAAACGCGCTTCCTCGTCACCGAACATGCCGTTTTCACCGGCATGGGGATTGAGTCCCGCCACTGCGATACGTGGCGCGTCAATGCCGAAGCGTTCCTGTAATGCATCGTCCGTGATGGCGATGGTGGTGCGGATCTTATCGACGGTCAGTGCCGCGGCTACGTCCCGGAACGCCTGATGGATGGTGACCAGAACGACCCGCAACCGGTTGCCCGCCATCATCATGGCATAGCGGGATGTCCGGGTCCGCTCGGCAAGCAGCTCCGTATGCCCGGGAAAACGGCTGCCGGCCATTTTCATGGCGGTCTTGTTGATGGGACAGGTGACCATGGCCGCGATATCATCGGTTAAGGCCAGATCCACCGCGGCATTGATATAATCGACCATGGCCCGACCCGAAGCCAAGGTGGGATGCCCCCAGGAAACCAAATTGGGATCGAGGTTCGATACGTTCAACACTTCGATGCATCCGGGTCTGAAACGGCCGGCGCCGGGAACATTGACCGATGCGATCACATGAGACGTAGCCGTAATTTTACGGGAGGCTTCCATGATCCGGACATCGCCAATGACAATGGGACGGGCGACTTTGTAAATCTCGGGTCGGTTTAAGGCCAGACAGATCAGTTCCGGTCCGATGCCCACAGGATCACCCATTGTAATGCCGATGATGGGCCGGGTATCGCTCATGCGGAGTCCTTTCCTATCGGCATTCCGGCGAAGACCCGCTCTGGTCCGACTTCAGAACGGTTTTTATTTTTTTCGACAATTCACGGATAGAGAACGGCTTCTGGATAAAACCGTTGCATCCCCGTTTAATGATGGCGGATGCTTCTCCGTTGATGCTGTAGCCGCTCGACAGCAGAATCTTCACGCCGGCATCGATTTCCCGAAACCGGTCGAATGTCTCGCTGCCGCTCATCTTGGGCATGATCAGGTCAAGTATGATCAAATCGATGTCATTCCGGCGGGTCTTAAAAATCGTGACGGCTTCCTGTCCGCTTCCGGCCGTGATCACTTTATATCCCAGGGCAAGTATCATTTCCTCGGCAACGGTCCGGATCATCTCCTCATCGTCCACCAGCAGCACTGTCCCCTCTCCTGCTTGGATCTCATCATCATCATGGGACGTCTCATCTTCAGGGGTGCGTGTGGAAGCCGGAATATAGATGTTAAAGGTGCTCCCTTTTCCTTTTTCACTGTAAACGGTAATAAATCCACTGTGATTTCTGATGATGCCGTAGGCCGATGCAAGTCCCAGGCCGGTGCCGCGCTCCCGGTCCTTGGTGGTGAAAAAGGGTTCGAAAATACGCCTGAGCACCGCCTTATCCATGCCGATGCCGGTATCGGTGATGGAAATCCGGATATACCAGCCGGGTTTCGCGTCATAGGGCTCCGTGCGGCTCTTGTCCAGTTTTTCATTGGAGGTGCGAATATAAAGATCCCCGCCGCCGGGCATGGCGTGGGAGGCGTTGACGTAAATATTGAGTAGCACCTGTTCGATCTGCCGCTGATCCACGTCCGCCGCGTTAAGAGACGGGTCCAGATCCTCGTGAATGATCACTTCCTTGCAGGTGCGGGAAAACATCCGGTTTTGTTTTTGGATCAACGCATTGATTTCGGTCGTTTTCACCTCGATCTTCCCGGTCCGGGTGATCCCCAGCAACTGGCGGGTCAGGTCCGCGGCACGGATGATGTAATCCTCCATCTCCTTTAAATGGGCATACCGCGCATCCGATGGCGGCATATTAAGCATCAGCAAGGAAAGGCGGCCCTGGATTCCCATGAGCAGGTTGTTGAAATCATGTGCCACCCCCCCGGCAAGCGTGCCGATGGATTCCATTTTTTGCGACTGCTCCATGTGCCACTGGTAACGTTTTTGTTCGGATATGTCCCGCAGAATCAGCACCACGCCGGCCGGGTTGCCATCATGGTCCAGATAACGAGACGCACTGATGCTCACATCTATGATATTGTCGTCACGGGTATGCCGCTGGGTCTCAAATCCCTGGATCGGG
>CAYZXZ010000250.1:0-2651 GCA_964481615.1 uncultured Desulfobacteraceae bacterium
CGATTGGCATGACCGATTTGAAAAACTGAACAAAAACGGAGATCCGCTTCTTAAGCTCAACCAGGCCATTGACTGGGAGATATTCAAGGAACCGCTGGAGAAGATCCGTCAAAAAGAGCGGAAAAGCAATGCCGGGGCAAAGCCCTTTGATGTGGTTCGGATGTTCAAGATTCTTCTTGGGAAATAGCAAATCTGTAAAATTTTTCGCCCGGAAAAATCCTTCTTTAAAAAAATGAATTTTTAGAGGTTCCCATAAGTGTATTCCTGTGTCACCATCGCGTGACAAATTGGACGATCATGCCTGGGGCACCAGCAATAACGGGTGTCAGAAATTCGCCCAAAGCGGGCTTCGTCCTGAAACATCACCCGAATCGGCCTCGGCATCTCAGGGCCGATAGAAACAGCCACTTAGTTAATAAACGTCCGGATTATTATATTTTTTCAAATTACCTTACCGGTTGCGAACCCGGGATTCAAGATTTTTTCCATATCCTGGCCCCCCACCCCAAGGCTTGCAACCGGCACAAGAAGAACGTTTCAATGAATCCGGCGTGGGAAAGGCGATTTTAATTTCTGCCCGCCGTCACTCATTCCTTCTCCTTCGGTTTTACCGGCGGCCGGCACGACGCCAGAGGGGCTTGCCGTCCACTGGATCCCGCAGTGAAACCGTCTCACCGTCCACCAGGATCGTGACGGCGATCAACCGTTCGGTGCCATCACTATAGATCAGGCGAAGGGTGTCGATCTGGATCGCTTCTCCCACATCGGGCCGGGCGACACCCAGGCTATCCCAGTACCACAGAGGGCCGATACCGTATACTGTGACGATGCCCTCACCCGTATCCACCATCAATCCCCGCCCTGCCACGGCTGTTTCATACACTGTACCGGAGATGCTTACCGGTTCGCCTTCGGCGATCACGGGGCAATTTTGCGAGCCGATCTGTCTGCTGAACTGCTGCTTTTCCTGATGAAGGTGGCACCATAATCCTCTGTGGGCCTGGACGTGTAAATCACTACGGGAGAGGCCCCAAGCAAGTGCTGAAGACGGAACTGGATCGAGATGAGCTTTTTTTGATCAATCCTGATGTTTCGCAAATTGGTTTTCCAGATCTTTTATGCTTTGCTCCAACTCCGCATAGGTCGGCTTTTTTTAGACATCCTCAAATCCTCCACCCTATGTCAATCTTTATCTTGCCTGCATGCGCATGGCAGAATCCAGCCGGATGGTTTCGCCGTTTAATATCGGGTTTTCAATGATGGATTTGACCAGCAAGACAAATTCGGCGGGTTTGCCGAAACGGGGCGGAAACGGGATCTGTTTTTGAAGGGATTCCCTTACAGGTTCGGAAAACGACGCGAACATGGGGGTATCGAACAACCCCGGCGCAATGGTGTTCACCCGGATGCCGTATTCGGCGAATTCCCGCGCCAAAGGAAGAGTCATACCCACAATGCCTGCCTTTGAGGCGGCATAGGCCACCTGGCCGATCTGTCCCTCGAAAGCGGCAACGGATGCGGTGTTGATCACCACACCCCGTTCGTCGTCGGCGTTGGGGGTGTTGGCGATCATGTGCACTGCGGCAAGACGGATGACATTAAAGGTTCCCGTCAGGTTGATGCGGATCGCGGTGGAAAATTTTTCAAGGGGCATAGGGCCTTTTTTGCCCACCACTTTGGCACCGGGTGCGATGCCAGCGCAATTGATGACGCCATGGATGGCGCCGAACGCGTCCATAGCCTGACTTATGCCGGCCGCCGTGGAATCTTCATCTCCGACATCGGTATGGCAGTAGATAGCGGCCTTGCCGAGTTCTTCTGCCAGGGCTCGGCCGGCATCATCGGCTACATCGAAAATAGCGGCATTCCCTCCATCGAAAACAATGGCCCGGGTAGTGGCTTCACCCAGTCCTGAAGCCCCGCCGGTGATCACAAAAGTGCTGTTTCTGATTTCCATTTATTTTTTGTCTCCTCTGATTGCGATCCATCTTCAATGAAATGATGAAATATTAAAGCGATTATCACATCTTTTCAAATTATTTGACATTTTTTCACCTGGGCACTATTTAGTGTTTAAACCAAAAACCGTGGTTTTCTGTCAGACACTAGATAAGTTGGGATATTCTCATGAGATAATTCGTGATGAAGCCCATGTTGGTGAGACTTTGCTGCCAAAGGCGCATCTTGTGGCATCCTTGCTCAAGCGTTGGTTGTTGGGAACATATCAAGGGGCTGTAGGCTCCACTCATTTGGGTTATTATCTTGATGCACTATTGTCCAAAAACGTTTGATTTAAAAGATCGCTATTAATAATTTCAGTTAGTTATTGACGAAAAACACGCTTTTTCAAAACCGGTTGCCATTATTTTTGGATGCTGTCCAAATTCCGAAACGGAAGTAGATATTGTTGCTGATCGGGCGCTTTTGCAGGTTCTTCAAACGGTGAATTGATCCATTTCCATAAATCCCTGTGAATAATTTGACTTTGTAAAGATTATTCTTGACATTTGATGTCGAATTTTTTATAGAATTTTTTATGCAATCCACCCCGTACAACGACTACTGAGCATAGGAGAACAGCTTATGACACCCCACCGGCCCTTGCGGGCATCGGCGGGAGATTCATAAGTTTTGTGAAAACTTACAGCCAA
>CAYZXZ010000251.1:0-1188 GCA_964481615.1 uncultured Desulfobacteraceae bacterium
ACCTGATCTCCCAGCGGCAGGATGTGATCGTTGAAAGCGTCGGCCCCGTGGATCAATCCGGCACGGATATCCTCAGGACCGTTCTGACCTATGCTGCAGATGATCCCGCCGTCACCGTCCGGGCGCATTGCAATGAAAAGGGCTGGAGCGACGGTTATTCACTGGGGGAAAAAATCCTCAATTTCAAAATGGGACTGCGGGGAGTTGAGTTTCAGCACCAGTGGGCGCCTTTTGCCGGAGACATAATGGTCTGGGGGGCCAACTTCGACCAGAAATATGCCGAAGGCACGAGTATCGGCGGCAAACATACCCATGACATACCGGGCGTGTTTCTCGACAACACCTGGCATGTTACGAAAACCGTCGGTCTCAATACCGGCCTTCGATACGACCACCATCCCAATACCGGCAACACGGTCTCGCACCGCATCAGCCTCCTGCATAGCCCCTTTGCAAACCACCATTTCCGGGCCACATGGGGCAGTTCCTACCGCAATCCGGATTTTATTGAAAGTTATTACGACCGCGTTTCACCAATTTCTGAAAATATGGACCTTCGGGTGTTCGGCAACAGAAACAACGATGCGGAAAAAGCTGAAACCTGGGAGCTGGGATACAACGGCCGCTGTTTTGAAACGTGCATGATCAGCGCCAGTCTCTTTTATTCCGAACTCCGGGATGTGGTCTATTTCATCCGGTCCGGAGATCCCTACATGGATCCGGAAACCGGTCGGGCCATTATTCCGATGCCGTTTTTAAACATCGGAGATGCAAAGCAGCACGGCGCCGAGATCGAATTCAACTGGCATGTGGCGTCATGGCTGAATGCCGTCGTCAATTACACATGGATGGAACAGAAGGAAAAGGACGCCGAAGTCAGGCAGCTTCTGATCATGACGCCCCGGCACATGGCCAACGGGCAGTTGAGAGCCCGTTTCAACAATGGCTTTTCCGCCAACATGAGTCTACATTACAAGGACAGGACCGAATGGCGGCAATACACGTGGTTCAGCCCCGAAGGTAACACCAATGCCGGGAGCCGGGCCGACAGCTATGTTTTTGCCAACCTGCGGGTGGGATACGCATTCTCGCTTGCGGGAAAACCAGCAGAAATCAGCGTGGCCGCCCTTAATCTCTTTGACACCGGGTTTGATGAATATCCCATGGATACCTCTGATGTGGCCCGTC
>CAYZXZ010000251.1:1198-2645 GCA_964481615.1 uncultured Desulfobacteraceae bacterium
GCGTTTCCCTGCGACTTTAACACCTGCTGACAGCGAACAGCGCGTGTTTAGAATAATTACGGGCGCACCGCGTTGGTGTCATCGACCACAAAGGGGATGCAGCGGACCCCGATGCTCATTTTTTTTACCCAGATCCGGACCAAGGCCATAACCTCTCCGTCCGGATTTACGATATTGGACAGTTCCTCCACGTAGCTGATATCAGACTTGTCAAATTCGTAATACGCAAGGCTCGCGCTGTAGGGGTCCATCACCAGCAGCACCTTTCCGGCGTCATAAGGGTGCTTCTGCGGAGACCCGGCAAATGACACGTGGGTTTTTGCAAGCAGTTTCTTGTCTTTTGGACGTTTATATCGCTCGATTTCAAATTTTTCGGTTTTCTGCAAAATATTCCCGCTTGACATGATATTCCCTCCGAATAAAGATGACAATCTCATATAAATATATTCGTGAAATTAATCACCTGTGAAGGGTTGTCAAGAAAGAGACAGCGCCAGAGACAGGGTCACGGCAGATAAACGGATGGCCAATCAACAGTGAATGACTGATTTGTAAACTTCGATCGGAGGATCTATGCCCAAAAACATCGGCATCATTTATTGCAAGAAAATTCAGGACATCAGTTGCGTGGGATGCGCCAAGTGTTACAAGGCGGTCAATGAAAAAACCTTTGCCTTTGAGGGCGACGCGGATGTTAAAATCGTTTTCAAGACATCCTGCGGCGACTGCCCCGGCCTGGTGCTGCCGAAGCTTCAGCTTCAAAAGGTCGTTCTGGACAAACTGGAGGTGGGATTGGATGAAATATATTTCGGCACCTGCGTGAAAAAGGCTCATGGCATCATGAACTGCCCCATGAACCTCGAGGGGATAAAGACCAAGATCGCGGAAACCTTCAAACTGCCCGTAATCGTAGGTACCCACGATTATTAATAATTTGAAAACAGGCGTGAAAAACGACGGAGGTTGGCCTGGTGGTCGACACCGCAGCCGACAGTCATTTTGAAACTTTACGATCCCTCTTGCACAAAAAATTCAATCCGCATCAATAATCGCTTTCATGGCCACAGGAATTTGCCGGATGATATCCATGACCTGGGTGCTGGGATCGGGGTCGGCCATCTGCCCGGCCAGGCGGCTGATCCGGGCGGCCTGGGTGCAGGATTGACGGATATCCCCACCCAGTCCGGTCAGGGCCGCCACCAGCCCGGTGAGGATATCGCCGGTGCCGCCGATGGCTTCCAGGGCAGGCACCAGTGGATCGGCAATCCTTTCTATGATGCCGGCTTCGGTTGCCACCAGGTCGGTCTCGCCTTTGACGGCAAGATACCGCGCCGCATTGCCGTGCTGATAGGCCCTTTCGATCAGTTCGGGAACCTTGTGGCTTTCATGGAAAATAAAGCCCCTTGTATAAAAGGGATGCGGTGCGGTTTCATCGGCCAGAAAGGCC
>CAYZXZ010000252.1:0-2614 GCA_964481615.1 uncultured Desulfobacteraceae bacterium
TGAAAAAATTTTGCGCCCACCAAAACCAAAAACCGGGGTTTTCTGTCAGACACTAGTTATGATTATGCATTTACGCATGACCGTCCCCCATAATGATTTTTCACGCCGGAAGTCGGATATGAAGAAACTGCCGCGAATTTTACTGATCGAAGACGATCCGGACCGCGCCGCGAAGCTGCAATCCTGGATTCCGGACAAGATTAAAACCGTTCTGGCGGCCAGCGCCGGCAGGGCCATTGGAATTTTGAAACTGGACGGGAAGCATTGCGGAAGAATCTACGCCGGCATCATGCTGGATCACGACCTGCAGGCCCAGGCCGTGACGGAAATGGACCGGAATTTATCCGGAACTCAGGTGGTGGATTCCATCATCCGGCATATCCCGCTCGATGTGCCCATTCTGGTTCATTCGGTGAGCGATGCCCTGGCTCCGGGAATGGTGGTTCGGTTAAAGGCCGCCGGGTTTTTTGTGACCTACATTCCCATGTACAGCCTTACGCCCGAACGGTTAAATGACTGGCTGGAAGATGTGATGGATCTATGGGGCGACGAGGAGTAAATTGGCGGTTTCGGCGCCCAGCAGCACGGGCAGCGCGGGCAGGGCCTGGTCCAGAGGGATCAGTTCGATGTTTTTCAGGTAGCGGCGCTCCCTGCCGCCGTAAAACAGATACGCCCTGGCCATGGGATAATCTCCGAGAAAGGCCGTCAGACCGGCGGTATCGCGCCGGCGGATGGCCGCGGCCCGTTTCACCTCAATGGCGACAAGTCCTTTTTCGCCGTAGAGCACGAAATCAACTTCCTGTTTGTCCGCCGTCCGCCAGTAGCAGAGATCGTATTGCAGCCGGAAATTGTCGTTTGCGGCGCAAAGCTCCTGGAATACCAAAGTCTCAAGGGCCGCGCCGTCAATCTCCTCGGGCCGGTCCAGGGGGCCTTTGGGCCTCAGTGCCCGGAAAACCCCCGCATCGAAGAAAAAAAATTTCGGGTGGGCGGTCATGCGCCGTTGGGCCTTTCTGGTGAACACGGGAAGGCGCCGGGACAAGAGCAGGTCTTCGAGAATATGAAAATATGCCTCCGCCGCCTTCCGATTCACCCCACAGTCCCGGGCCACTTCGGAAATATTGAGCACGGCGGCCTGGGAATATGCGGCGGCCTCCAGAAAACGGGCAAACGACTCAAGCTTGCGGACAAGCCCCTCCTGCTGGACCTCTTCCCGCAGATAGGTGTGCACATAGCCGGAAAGGTAATCCGCCGGGTCGGCCGCCATATACGCCCACGGCAGATGACCATGGGCCAGGGAACGCTCCAGAGAAAAATCGGCTCCCAGCTCCACGGCGGTGAGCGGGTGCATGGCCCGGGTCACGGCCCGTCCGGCAAGGAGATTAACGCCTTTGCCGCGCAGTTTCCGGGCGCTTGATCCGGTGAGAACAAATTTCAGCCCCCGGTTTTCGATCAGGCGATGGACGGTATTGAGCAACTCCGGCACGCGCTGCACTTCATCGATGACCACCCAGCCGTCAAAATCCGGCGGGATCCATTCCTCCAGCCGATGAGGCGCCGCCAGAAGCGCCGTGTATTGCTGAAAATCCAGCAGATCAATATAAACGGCCTCGGGGTAGGCGGCCTTGACCCAGGTGGATTTCCCGGTTCCCCGAGGGCCGAACAGATAAAAACTCTGATTTGTCGCCGGTTTGAGTATTCTGGTATACATAACTCCATTTTATAGGTAAAAATGGAATCGTCAAGTCCTTTTTCGTTTCCTTCATCTCCTTCATCAGCCAGACGTTCCAGCAGCCACATGCGGGAAAGGGTGGACATCCCGAGCCCTTTTTTCATTGATCGCAAGTCAGATACTTAATTCAACCTGAAAATCCGTGACGTTTACAACAGGGCGCACGGTCCCCTTTTCCTTGACGAGATCGACAATTCCATAGTTGGAAAGCGTTTTCAGGGTCCGGGACAGGTTTGATTTCTTCCGGCCGGACAGGGCTTCCAGTTCGGTCAGAGACGTTGGATTGCTTTCATTTATCAGGCGCAGCAGTTTCCGGTTCTGGCCGCTTAAAACCTGCCCCAGGGATTCCATGGATTCAAACCAGATTTTGGGGGCGTCTTTCGAGGGCGCATATTCTCCCCTGGCAATGGCGATCGTCCGCCGACGATAATCTTCCTTTGACATAATGCCGATTTTCATCATCTTTTGCGCCATCATCGTCATCCTTCCAGATATTCATCCACCGCCTTCCAGAAATCCTCCAAAGCTGGCCGGCGGATTCGAAGTTATAAGACTCTGTTTTTTGGAGCCGATGCACATGATCCCAAGTGATTTTCCGCCCGGAAAACCCTTTTTGCCGCTGGGATTTGACGGCATGAGCGTTATCAAACCCTACCACCCGGTTGTTTAACCGGTCGTGCAGCGTCAATGAATACTTGACTCCATGCGGCGCCGTCTTTCTGGGCGACACGGCTCTGGCCTCGAACTTAACCCAGCAACCGTTGTTCATGGGATAGATTTCGCCATCCAGATTCAACAGCGCATCAAGGGAAGGATCTTTTCGCGTATTCATTTACTAATCAGGCCATAAATATTTTAACATTAAATAGTGCAATAAATACATTC
>CAYZXZ010000253.1:0-1267 GCA_964481615.1 uncultured Desulfobacteraceae bacterium
GCGCATAGCAAAATGGGAATGCCAAAAGAAGAGTGGCAGAGGCTGGAAGTTCATTTGGCTAATGTCGCCAATAAAGCAGCGCTATGCGCTGCAAAATTCCAGTCTGAGGATTGGGCCTGGAACGCCGCCTTGTTGCACGATCTGGGAAAGGCTGCTGGCGAATTTCAGGCATATTTACTTCGGCAAAACGGCATGGACGATGCAGAATATGATGGAACGGGTAACAGCCGAGTGAACCATTCCAGCGCGGGGGCCGCGCTCTCCCAAGAAAAATTCGGCCCTGTTATCGGCCTGGTTTGTGCCTATCTTGCCGCCGGTCATCATGCCGGGCTCCCGGATTATTTTACTGCTGATACAGGGCGAGCCGCGTTGCTGGTTCGTATTGAAGAGGGCAGAGAAAATCTTAATTATATTCGCAAGATGGCTGATGAAATTGACAAACAACTTCGTCATGTCATCAAGCCCCCCGCCTTTATCAAACTCGAAAATTTTCATTTGTGGATACGGATGTTGTTTTCCTGTCTGGTGGACGCGGATTTTCTGGACACTGAAGCCTTCATGAATCCGGAGCAAGCCAATAATCGGGGTGGCTATGCGTCTCTTGTTGAACTAAAGCCGGTTTTAGACCGCCATCTTGAACATTTATCGAAAACAGCGCCGGATACCCCGGTCAACGTCGTTCGCCGTGATATTCTTTCCGCCTGCAAAAATAAGGCTCTCCAAAATTCCGGCATTTTTTCCCTCACTGTTCCCACCGGCGGCGGCAAAACCTTATCCGGCATGGCCTTTGCCATGGATCACGCGGTAAAATACGGCAAAAATCGCGTCATTTATGTGATTCCATACACCAGCATCATTGAACAAACCGCAAAAATATTGGCTGACATTTTCGGGCCGGAGAATATCGTCGAGCACCACAGCAACCTTGACCCGGACAAAGAAACCCAGCGATCCCGACTTGCAGCAGAAAATTGGGACGCGCCCATCATCGTCACCACCAACGTCCAGTTTTTCGAATCCCTGCATGCGGCAAGATCAAGCCGCTGCCGCAAATTGCATAATATTATCAACAGCGTTGTCATTCTCGACGAAGCCCAGCTCTTGCCGCCGGGAAAGCTGACACCTTGCGTTAACGTCGTGAACCAATTGGTCCGGCATTATGGCGTCACCATCGTTCTTTCCACAGCTACTCAGCCCGCGCTCGAAGGACTGGACAAGCCTTCGGAAATTATCGAAAACCCAGGTCGTCTTTATGAAAGCCTAAAGC
>CAYZXZ010000253.1:1277-2583 GCA_964481615.1 uncultured Desulfobacteraceae bacterium
GGACGGAAATCATTCTGCCGAAAAATTTAAACGAACCCTGTGGATGGGAGGCTGTCGCTGAAAACTTGAAAGCCTATGATCAGGCACTGTGCGTGGTGAACACCCGACGGGATTGCTATGACTTGTTCAAGCTAATGTCGCCTGAAACAATTCATCTTTCCGCCCTTATGTGCGGGAGACACCGTTCACAAAAAATACAGGAAATCAGGCACCGACTAAGGAAAATTCTGCCAGTTCGCGTAATCAGCACCCAACTGGTGGAAGCAGGCGTGGATATTGATTTCCCAGTGGTGTATCGCGCCCTAGCGGGGCTGGATTCCATCGCCCAGGCAGGAGGGCGCTGCAACCGTGAGGGAAGGCTAAATCTGGAAGGCAAGCTGGGCGAGGTCCATGTGTTTGTGCCGCCCAAACCCGCGCCGCGCGGCCTGTTATTAAAAGGTGAAAACACGACCAGGGAACTGTTCAGCCTGCCGGATGTCGACCTCCAGCATCCGGAAACCTTCACCCGGTATTTCCAATTGTTTTACTCCAAAGCCAATGACACGGGCCGCAGATTTGCGGATTGGCTTCAAAAGGACGCGGCGGCGCTTCAAGTGCAATTCCGGACGGCTGCCAACTCGTTTCATTTTATTGAAGATCATGCGCGGCAGACTGTACTTGTCAGATATGCGGACAGCAGTCGATGCATAGATGAATTAAAAAAAATCGGGCCTAAACGCCAGAACATGCAAAAGCTGCAAGGTTTTTCGGTAAACTTGTCCCAATGGGATTTTGACAAAGCCATCGTAAATGGGCTGGTGGAGGAAATATGGCCCGGCTTCTGGCTTTGGATAGGGCGATATGATGATCAATATGGTCTTGATCTGTTTGGTGCGGGATGGGCGCCGGAAGATTTGATGATCTAAAAAAGAGGGAAAGGAGGAACCATGAAAGGATTC
Source organism: uncultured Desulfobacteraceae bacterium (assembly GCA_964481615.1). GTDB lineage: Bacteria > Desulfobacterota > Desulfobacteria > Desulfobacterales > Desulfosalsimonadaceae > SURF-33. The sequence goes on from CAYZXZ010000253.1 coordinate 2,216, forward strand.
TGTCTGGAGGTCAGCGGGCCTTATGCCTGCTTCACCCGCCCGGAAATGAAGGTGGAACGGGTGAGCTACGATGTCATCACCCCATCGGCGGCCAGGGCGGTATTTGATGCGATCTTATGGAAACCCGCCATTTTCTGGCAGGTGAACCGGATTGAGATGCTGGCACCCATCCGGTGGATTTCAGTCCGCCGCAATGAGGTGGGCGGCGTCGCATCCCCCAGGAAAAGCCAGATTTTTATTGAAGATGACCGGCAGCAGCGGGCCGGCCTGCTTTTGAGGGATGTGAAATACCGGCTTCATGCGGAGTTTGTATTCATACCGCCGGAACATCGAGGCAAGGTGTTCAACCCTGTGCCGGATTACCTGCA
>CAYZXZ010000254.1:0-2569 GCA_964481615.1 uncultured Desulfobacteraceae bacterium
GAAAGTATACGTTATCAGTTATGAAATGTAAACCTATTTTTGGCCGGATTAGTACATCATTCTCTTTTTGCGGTACTGTCTTTTTTCCATTGTGTCGGGGTTATTTCCGGCCGGCATACTCATAATAGGTCATGGCCACGGTCCGGTAGACCAGATGAGCCAGCTTGGAAAACGGGAGGAACAAAAAGAGCACGAACACGAACATCAGGTGGATATAATACGTCAGGTAGGTCAGAATGGCCGCGTCCGCCAGCCGGGTCAACTGGGTCAGCATGCCGGTGACGCCCAGGCCCAAGACCAGGCCGATCAAAAACCAGTCCTTATAAGTCGTTGTCTGCTCTTCGCTTTTATCCAGCCGGTTCTTGATCATCAGCAGGCTTCCCAGAATCAGTGTAATCCCGCTGACGTTGGCCAGAATCTTGACCGGATTAATCTGGCTGTAGGGCCCATGGATGCCGAATACATAAAGCACCACGAAAAAAATTCCCGTGACGATGGCCAGACCGATAAATGAAAAAAATACCATCATGTGGGGCGTAGCCCTTTCGGCATTTTCACCGCACTCTGAAAATTTTTTATGTTTTAAAACCGTCGGGATCACCCGGATCAATGCCTGGACAAACTCTTTGGGATCAATGGTCTGCTTGTCCGTCTTTTTTTCGGCAAGGGCATTGGCATGAATGTCGGCGACAAAACGTTTCAGGCCCAGGGCAAATACCACCCCCACCCAGATGGACAGGGGAACGAAAATCAAGTCCACCAGCCAGGTATGAAAAAAATTGGCTTGGGCGATCTGGCCGTATTCGTTGAGCTCGGGGCTGAAATTAAGCCAGTTGATGCCGAATATCTTGAGAATCATTCCCAGAACAAAGAAAAGCACCGCCGGTATAGCCGCCACCACCGGGAGTTTTTTCGGATCATTGATCAATGCCCCGAGTTTCGGAAAACCGCCGTAATGGCCGATGGCAGACATCCGGATGGCAGACAGCACATCGCCGGGCTTTGCGCCCCGGGGACACTTAGTGGAGCAGTCGCCGCAATTATGGCACAGCCAGATATCGCCGTTGCCGATCAGCTTGTCCTTCAATCCCCAGGATGCGGCAATCATTTCCTTGCGGGGAAAGGGCTTGGTATCCGGTGAAATGGGACAGACCACCGAACACGTGGCGCACTGGAAGCATTTCTTGAGGGAATCCCCCCCCATCGCGCCGAGTTCTTTTATAAATCCAACATCTGGTTCAACCAGGTATTTATCCGCCATAATCATACCTCCCGTCGTGGCGTTGGCACATGAACGCCGTTTGATCTCGCTCAATATCATTTATATGCGACCACCGGAGATAATACGGCCCCGGCGGTCGCACCATTATACATCAGAATCCCTTAAACGGGTTCGGGCCAAGGCCTTCGATCATCTCTACGAACTCATTAATAATATTAGGTATTTTATCATATTCATCAATGGCCACCTCGAACTGGGCCACCCGTTCCACTTCCAGAGCCAGACTCGCCAGGGCTTCTCCGATCTTCTTCATACGGATGCCGGCCAGTTCGCTCCCCTTGACAAAGTGACACTGGTAATCATCGCCGTGCTTGCATCCCAGCAGGAACACGCCGTCCATGCCTTGTGAAAGGGCGTCCTTGATCCAGATCACGTTGACCGATCCAAGACACCGCACCGGAATCAGACGAACATCCGCTGAATAAGAGAGCTTGTTGAGACCAATGACATCAAGGGCCGGGTAGGCGTCGTTTTCACAGACCAGCCCAAGAATGCGCATGGGCGGTTCATCATAATCATCCGAGGACGGAACTTGAACGGCCTTGACCATGGACCCGATGCTGTCGATGCTGTAATCGGCGAAATTGATGATCCGTTCCGGACACGCGCCCATGCACGTGCCGCATCGGCGGCATCGAGCCGGGTTGGGCTTGGGCGTTCCCTTGGCATCATCGTCAAGGGCGCCGAACGGGCATTCATCCGTGCAACGTTTGCACTGAGTGCATCTCTGAAAAAAGAAATCCGGGAAGGTCATATCGCCGGACCGGGGATGGACGGCCACGCCCCGATTGACCGATTCCAGGCACTGGATGGCCTTGAGGGCCGCGCCGGTTGCGTCTTCGACGGCCTCGTCGATGGTCATGCTGCGGCGGATGCCGCCGGCGGCATAAATACCGGTCCGCTGGGTCTCATAGGGGAAACAGATGAAGTTGGAATCCGCATATCCGTCAAAGAGCGCATTATCCCTGAAACCTGGTCCCTGGCGGTACGCCAGGTTGATCACCGGATTGTCCACGGTGACCGGAACCATGCCCGCAGCCAGGACCACCATATCGGCCTTGACCTGGATCTGTTCGCCCAGAAGGGTGTCGGCGGCTTCCACCTTGAGGCCGGCGCCATTTTTGGACACGCCGGTGATCTCACCCTTGGTCATGAAAATACCCGGGTCCTGCTGCATGCTCTTATAAAAATTTTCCGACAGGCCGGGGGTCCGCATATGCTGATAGAAAATAAAGGCTTTGCCGTCGGGATAATCCTCCCGAACATATTTGGCCTGCTTGAGGGCCA
>CAYZXZ010000255.1:0-2553 GCA_964481615.1 uncultured Desulfobacteraceae bacterium
TTTATAACAATCAGTTATTATTGATTATAATTTTTTCCGTTCAAACACTATTTATGACCCGGTCATATTGCGGCGGTCAATTTTCTCAGCGGGTTCGCCACCGGGTCTGAGCAGAATATTGTCGATTAACCGGACACGGCCGACATGAACCGCTATGGCCATCAGGGCTGGTCCGGCGATGTTGCTGACGTCATCCAGCGTGTCCGGGTCGCAGATCCGGATATAGTCGATCCTGTTTTCTGGATGCGCGGTGATCCGTTTTTCAGCGGCCCGGATCACTGCATCCGCATCGGTTTCGCCGTTTCGGACCTGATCTTCGGCGACCGTCAGTGACTGATAAAGGGAAAGGGCGGCCCCGCGAAGATTCGGGTCGAGTCTGGCGTTTCGGGAACTCATGGCCAGGCCGTCTTTCTCCCGAACCGTGGGGTGTCCGATGATATCGATGTCGAAATTCAGATCCGCGGCCATCTTCCGGATAATGGCCAGCTGCTGCCAGTCTTTCTGGCCGAAAACCGCCACATGTGGATTGACGATATGAAGCAGCTTGGCCACAACCGTGAGGACCCCTGAAAAATGGGTCGGCCGGGACAGGCCGCACAAGCGGGCCGGGAGTCGGTTCTGGTTGATGAACGTGTCGGCTCCTTCCTGATACATTTCCGCTGCCGACGGTGAAAACACGATATCGGCGCCGGCGCTTCCGGCCATGGTCAGATCCCGGTCAAGATCCCGGGGATATGCGTTGAAATCCTCTCCCGGTGCGAACTGAGTTGGATTGACAAAGACACTGACCACCACATGATTGCCGCGACGCCTTGCTTCGTGCATCAGGGCGAGGTGTCCTTCATGGAAATATCCCATGGTCGGGACGAATGCGATGGTTTCCCTCGCCTGCCGGATTCGGTCCGACCAGGCTTTCATTTCCGGGATGATTCGGATCGTCTGAATAATGTCTCTCCTTATCGCATCAAACTATGCATCGCCGATTGCGGCGCGCATCATCAGATTAACTTGCTTCCGTTATGTTACCCGGAAAGTTGCGGTCAAGCGCCCGAAAGGGTGTTGAGCACCAGTCCGGTAATTGCCTTGGGGTAATAATACGTCGATTTACGTGGCATGATCAGGCCGCTTTCCGCCACCGTCCTGACCTGGGCATTGGTGGTGGGGTTTAACATGAAGGCCATGTCGCATTTCCCCTGTGATACGATGGAAAAGGCGTCGATGTTCCGGCTGGTGAAAGCGATCTTTTTTTCGTTGTCGAGCATGGCTTCATCCATTCCCAGCAGTTCAAAAAGGATCAGGTGGGTCAGCACGGTTACATCCAGCTCCAGGAGCGGGGCTGGGATACGGTTGCCGAAAACGGATGCCATGACACCGGGTTTCAGGTCCAGAACATAAAAGATGGATGCGTCTTTGATGAACACACCGAATTTGTGTCTTCCGGGTTCGGTATTCATGGCCCGGCCGAGGTCGGCCAGGCAGGTTTCTGGGCGGGACCGGTCAAAGGGGAAATCGGCAACATCGAACCAGGTGCGGGCCCTGTCAATAAAGTCGTGTTGCACGGAGGCCGGAAGATCGCTCACCAGCCGGTGGGCCGGGAGGATGATCAGTCCTGGATCCGTCATATCCGCAAGATACATCATGATAAAATTGGCCGGGTGGGCAGCGTTCATGTCTGGGTCTTGCTGTTTGCGCCAGTCCCGGTAATTCAGAGCGGTTTCATATCGATGATGCCCGTCCGCGATAAACAGCCGGCTCTCCATAAGGAAACGGTGGACCTGATCATGCAGCCCGGGATCGGTGATGCGCCACATCCGGTGTTGATGGCCGTCGTCGTCGTCAAAGGCAAAAACAGGCGCCTGGTTTACCGTCGATGCCCGCAGCATATCCAGAACGCCCGCGTGGTCGGAGAAAACGGAAAAGACCTGGCTGAAATTGGCGTGACAGGCTTTGATCAAGGCCAGCCGGTCGGTCTTGACCTTTGAAAATGTTTTTTCATGGGGCAGGATTATCCCCTTTTCAAACGGTTCGAGCTTGACCCGGGCCACGAGCCCCAGGCGGGCGTGTTCCCGGCCGTTTACGGTAAATCGCACAGAGGTCAGGTAGAGGGCCGGGTCCGCATCCCGGATCAGAATCCTCTCGTCCTGCCACGCCCGGAAGCATGCGGCGGCCCTGGTATGGGGATTATCGGCTTCGGTATCCGTCGGCGCGGCACTGTTTTTATCCAGGCGGATCACGTTGTTCGGATGACGAATGTAAAACGCGGCCTGGTCGGTTTCCGGTATTACGTCATAGGGGGGGGTGACGACGTCGGCGATATTGCCAACTCTCTCCGTGTTATATAAAACCCCCTTGAACGGCAGAATGTCGGCCATAACATATTATCCTTAAATAAGTAAGAGTCGATTCCATTATGAACGGATTTTCCTAATCGATAATTTCATGTTTGTCAACGTCAACATCGCTCCGATGGCAACGGCATTTGTCACGGGTGTGACTTTCGGCCTTCATTCTGAATTTACCTGTTGCGATAATTGATTTTTCTGATATTAGTTA
>CAYZXZ010000256.1:0-2506 GCA_964481615.1 uncultured Desulfobacteraceae bacterium
CGGAAGGATAACGCGCCGGAAAATTTTGCGATTCTCCGGCATATTGCATTAAATATGATAAAACGAGAAACTACGTTGAAAAAGAGCATAAAATCAAAAAGGTTGCGAGCCGGCTGGAACAACGACTATTTATTGAGGGTGTTGGCCGGATGATTTCCAAATGCGGTTACCCTGGGCGCTGTATCTTGTGGCGGTTGTGTTGAAGGTTTTAGTGGGATCGGCCGGTTATGGCGGTTGCGCCGATGATATCTGAAAAATTCTAAAACTCCGTGTCATTTTCTCCGATTTTGGCGGCACCTGTCTCGCATGCCTATTAAAAAAACTTCTTCGGAAATGCATGATTCATATGGGATGCTCCAGCATTCCACCACGGGTCTCTGCCGTTACAGGCAGACTCCCAGGCACGGCGCTCCGATAATCCCATCCTCATTATCCCTTTTGCACTGGCATATGAACGCTTCCACTGACGCCACATGATCTTCCGCATATGACGCCTGATCCAACTGTCGAGCTCCTCAAACGCATTCTTGACCTTGGATAGTCGAAAATAGTTCACCCACCCGAGAAGAATCGGTTTGAGTTCTCCTATAAAAAGTCATTCAGGAGTTCAACATCGACCCGGACCGCATGCTCTGGATCGAATATTACCCGCAGGTGACCTACGGGGCCAATAATGAGCACACCATTATGGAACAGTTCGTTGCCGTTGATTTTTCATGGTATGACGGCAAAGCTCTTTCTCCCCGGCTGCGCCAGCTCAAAGCCCCCCTGGTGGATGTCATCAAAGAAATCATGCGGGAAGGAAAACCCGCCTAATCGCCCGATTCACGAATGATGCCAAAGACCCGCACCGTAACTTCCGGATTGATGGCGCTGGTGGTGGTTAAAATGATTTTATCCGAATAGCGGCCGGGGTCTTTTCTGGTATTCGAAATCTCAAGGATGAAGTACGGCAGATCGGCATCAGCCTTGTTTTCAAGACTAAACGCGATGTTGCCGCCGTCTTCGACTTTGGCGCCGGTGACGGTGAACGGATTGCCGGGCGCAGGGATGATTTTGATTCCCGTGCGAACAGGCGTGCCGACCGGTCCCATCAGGCGCGCGGTCTGGGGTATCAGTTCCACCGGTGAAATAACGTCGCCGGTCAATGTCAGTTCAATAATGGCGTTATCCGGATCATCGACATATACGGTTGCGCGTTCGCGGATGGTTTTGCCGGCATCCCCGTCGGTTTTGACTTTTAAGATGATTTCATCCGTCCCGCCGGGAGGGATCTGCCTCGGATATGAGGCCGCCAGGCAGCCTCACCCCGTCTGGACGCCGACGATATTTAAAGGCGCATCCCCCTGATTGCCGATAGTGAAGGCATGCGACACTTCGGCGCCGGCAATCGCCGGAGGGAAGGTATATGCTGGCTGGTCCATGACGGCTTTCGGTAAAGGCCTCACCTCCGCCCCGACGATGCATGAAACACCAAGCAAAAAAAATAAAATATAAAACGATTTAAGGATGATATGCATTGTCTTTTCTATTCTTCCGATACTTTTTCTTCGGTTGTTTTTTGGGGAACGATCTCCTTTTCGGTTAATTCTTGCAACGACTCCCGGCCAGAAGTCGGCGAGGTTTTGGGCCCCGCGGCGCCGGTGACGTCAAAAATCAGCCGGTATTCTTCATCCGTCAATATGCTCCGGCAGTTTTCCTCAAATGCCGCATCTATTTCACTGGAAATGTTTTCATAGGTTTCCAATGCAATCTCTCCGGCGTCCAGCCGGCCGATAATTTTATCTTTTTCCGCATGCATTTCCTGATAAAAGAACCGGATATCCTCAATTTTATCGTTATCGATTTTTTTCCTGACCGCATCAACGCTGGTGGCTGGATTCTCAATGCGAAAACCGAGTTGTTCGATGTCTTCATCACCCTGCACCGGAGGCGGCTCTGTTTGGGTCTGGCCGGTCTCCAATGCCTCAAGGGACCCGAAAATCGTATTGATTTCATCAATACTTAAGATTTCTTTGCACTTGGCGATAAACTCCTGCTGACTTTTATTCAGCGCTTCCCTGGCCTGATCAAGGGTCATTTCACCCGCATTGATTTTTTTGCCGATCTGCTCCCTGTCCCAAACCATTCTTTTAAAGTGAGAATTGACCTCCTCCAGTTTATATCCCTGAACCTGCTGGATGACCTCATGCGTCGGCATTCCCTGGTTAAGTATAAAACTGTATTCCGGCGCTCCATCAAATAGCCCATCGATGGTATCGTCCACATGTTCCGGCGCGATTTCAAACAAGGCCAGATACTCTTCATTGGTCAACATGGACTCATAGGTTTTCTGATGCCATTTCATTAAATCGGCTAGTGCCTTGATAAAGGTCGCGTGATCGATTTTTCCGGTAAGATAGGCCTCGTTGAGTTTGTCTTTGATATAAAGCAGCGTGGTTTGATTTTTAATGATGGCCGCTCGTTTTACCGGATCAAGATTTTTCAGGATCGCGTTCACGCGATC
>CAYZXZ010000257.1:0-2467 GCA_964481615.1 uncultured Desulfobacteraceae bacterium
GCTGGCGACCTATATCGGCTGGCGCCTGCACGGAACCATCGGCGGCATCGTAGCCGGATCGCTGTTCGTGATCCCCTCGATTTTCGTGATGCTGCTGTTGAGTTATCTGGCGGTCGCCCATATCGACATCCCCGCCGTGGCAGCAGCCTTCTATGGTATCCAGCCGGTCGTGGTAGGGATCACCATCGAGGCGGTCCTGCGCATCGGCAAAAAAGCGTTGAAGCACCGGATCCTGTATGGCTTTGCGGCGCTTGCCTTTATCGCGATCTTTCTTCTCCGCGTTCCATTCCCCTATATCGTTGCCGCTGCGGCCGCAGGCGGGCTGATGCTCCGGAACGTTCTGCCGGAAGTGTTCTGCAAGGGCACATTCCATGCCGACACCCGTGAGTGCCGACCGGAAACCGGAACCAACGGCAGTCACAATCCAAAGGGACCCTCTCTGGTTCATGCCATCCGGATCTTCTTCATCTGCCTGGCCCTGTGGGCGGCCGTCATGGGCGCCATCTGGTTCTGGCGCGGATCAGGCGATACCCTGACCCAGATCGGTCTCTTCTTTACCAAGGCCGCCTTTATCACCTTCGGTGGTGCCTATGCCGTGCTGAGCTACATCACCGATGTGGCGGTATCCAGCGGGTGGCTGTCCATGCGGCAGATGCTGATCGGCCTAGGGCTGGCCGAATCCACCCCCGGACCACTGATCATGGTGACCCAGTATGCCGGTTTTCTGGCCGCCTGGAACCTGCCCGGCGGACTTCCTCCGCTGACGGCGGGAATTGCCGGAGCCCTTCTCACTACCTATGTCACGTTCCTGCCCTGTTTCTTTTTTATCTTTGCCGGAGCACCCTTTATCGAGGCCATGGCCGGCAACCTCAGGCTTCAGGCCGCGCTGACCGGTGTCACGGCCTCCGTGGTGGGTGTCATCCTCAATCTGGCGATCTGGTTCGGCTACAAGGTCCTTCTTCCGGCCGGCGGAATGGACCTGTTTGCCCTGGCATCCACCCTTGTATCACTGCTGTTGCTGCAGAGATATCACTTCCCGGTCCATTATCTGGTGCCCCTGGGAGCGGCGACCGGCGTGATATGGCGCTTGTTTGTCATCACGTAACAACAAACACAATACGATTAACCGAAAGGAGTCCGAATATGGCACATTCCATCAACACCAATGATTTGAAACAAAAACTATCCGCCACCGACACACCCGCCCTGCTTGATGTCCGCCGCAGGGCGGATTATGAAAACGACCCCCGGATCATACCGGGCGCGGTGTGGCGCAATCCGGAAGAGATCGATACCTGGATCGAAAAGCTGGAAAAAACCGCCCGGCCGCTGGTCTATTGTGTAAAAGGCGGTTCCGTCAGCCAGTCCGTTACCGAGAGGTTGCGCGAGGAGGGGTTTGATGCGGTATTTCTCGAAGGTGGACTCAAGGCCTGGACGGAAGACGGCCATCCGGTCCAGAGGGCTCGATCGAAAAGCCGTCCATACACCATTTTGGAAGAAGATATCGCCCTGCTGAAAAAGGCGGGCATGGTGGAGGCGGATATCGCCCACAGCCGGAAGGTGGCGCAAAAGGCCCTGGAAATCGCCGGCAGAACCGATGCGGAATTGGACATGGAACTGATCGGGCGCGGCGCCCTGTTTCATGATCTTGGCAAGGCGCAGACCCACGAAATGGAGCACGGCCGAATCGGCGCGGAAATGGGCGCCGCCATGGGGCTTCCGGAATCCATCACGACGATAATGGAAAAGCACATCCGCGGCGGCCTCACCAAAGAAGAGGCCATCGAACTGAATCTTCCGGTCAAGGATTATACGCTGTACAAACTGGAAGAGCGGATCATCATCTATGCCGACCGTCTGGTGGACATCATTACCGACGGCATTGTATCCATTGCCGATGAGCGGGATGCGGAATCACGGTTTGAGGAGATCCTGCGGACAATCCCCAAATATGGCAAAAATGATAAAACCTTGGGGCGCTATCTGGGATACCACCGGGAGATCCAACAACTGGCTTTCCGGTAAAGTTGTTAAAATCACAGAAAACCCGGAAGGATGGCAGAAGCGGTGAATTTTTTATTGTAAATTTTACTCCTGTTACGGCAAGACCCTCTGGCCGGTCAAAAAAGAAAGAGGAGAAAACCTGGCGCGATATAATTTATGGGTGTCATTTTCGTCCGAATGCATGGCATAGCTTCCTGCGTTTATGATAAAAACCAGCGCTGCCGAGATCATTTACCAGTCCAAAAACAACGCGTCAAGAAAACAGGAGATGTTAACCCGGTCCTTGTCGCGGCATTTGTCCCAGTCCTCAGAGAAACAACGATTTCATCCATCCGTCATGGCGCCGATGAAACACCCCAAATTACCGCTGCTGTTTGAATGGATCGGCGGCAGGTCGCGCGTGTCCTTGGAGGCGCCGACGGTTTCCGACACCGGGCCGATGGGGCCGTAGAACCGGCGGGTT
>CAYZXZ010000258.1:0-2462 GCA_964481615.1 uncultured Desulfobacteraceae bacterium
TCACGCCTGAGCAGATTGAACGGGCGGAGGCGACTGCGGTTTATTAAACGCTTACTCCAGCTTGACGCCGGCATGAAGCGTGCAGGTCTGCCAGTACTGGCCGGACAGGGCCAGAAGTTTGCCGGGATGCCATTGTGTCATAAGGTGCTCCAATCGGTTCGTATTATTTTCAAACGATAGGATTCAAATCTGTTTTCAGGATGTCACCTGAATCCGCAATTTATTGGGCATAAAAATACTAAAAAGTCGCCCTTTCCAGGCTATTGACTTCACAAAACGGGTTTCATATAAGTGCCGTAAAGCCGACGGAATCCACTTTGCGGCATCATCTACTCCAGCAGACGGGAAAAGAAGAAATTTCATGAGCGTGCAGTTTCGGATCGTACTCATGGTCCTGATGTTGACGGCCCTGTATTTCGGGTTTCTGAGCCTGTTTGTCCCGCATATGATCCCCTATGATTTTAACCGGCTCCACATTTTCCTGTTCAACCTGTGCAGCGGCGGCACCATCATCCTCGCCTTCACTCAAGGACCTGGGCGAATCTCGAAAACCGTGCTCCTCTTTCTTGGACTGACGCTGGCCTATGCCGTTCTGGCGTTTTTGGAACAATACATTCCGGTGGTGATCATCACCCTTGCGCTGACGGCCATTGTCGAGAGGGTCCGGATTGCCCGGTTTTCCTTTTTCCCATGGAATTTTTTCAAGGGCCGCGCGCCGGTATCTGAAAAATTCCACCAGGCGGCCCTGCTCTGCCTGTCACTGGGGTTGCTGATCTCCGCAATGGTCATCATCAACAACGAATATCTCCATCTTGTTTCCATGCCCAAGCTGAAGCTCAACACATTTTTTCTGGGATTTTCCTTTCCCGTGTCCCTGATTACCATGTCCCTGATGTTTTCCTTCATGATCGACAAGGACCGCCTGACGCTGTTTCTGAAAGACATCGGGTTCTGGAACGTCAACCTCGGCGTGATTATTTTTTTCCTGTTCATCATTTTCGAACGGCTTATACCACAGGTCGCGGTCACGCTGATCCTGTTTTTCACCGTAATGATGATCTTCTACCTGTTTGTCACGCTGGGAAAACAAATCCAGCAAAAAACCTTTCTCATTTCCGGAATGGGATTTCTGCTGTATACTGCCGTCACCGGCATTCTCTATATCATCTATGAAATGATTCCCGGATACAGCCCGGAAAAATATCACTGGCTGCTCAGGGCCCATTCGTTTGCATCTCTTTATGGCTGGAATCTGTGCGGGCTGGCGATCATCTGCCGATATCATGATTTTCCGCTTCGCCTGCATTCCCGGAATCTCATCTATCTGCACTGGGTCACCGTGATTCTGCTGGCGCCTCTGGGGACCTATTACCGGTTGTTCGCGGCGTTGACCATGATTTGCTATGCGGTGCTTCTCTTCATGATCCTTTTCTCGCGAGGCCATGTAGTCCGGATGCAGCCATGACATCCGCTTCCAGCTCCTCCCAGCTCCAGGGGAGGCCTGATTCATCGGGTTCATAACCTTTCCAGGGCCAGCCCCGTGGAAATGGGCAATGGAATGTAAGGGAATGATCAAGGGTCGGATGAAAAATGGTAATGGATCGGGCCAGCAGGGCCAGTTGCCGAAGGGGAAGCGGTTTGGATGCACCGTAGCGCAGGTCGCCCAGGACCGGGCATCCCATATCGGCCATTTGCACGCGGATCTGATGATGCCGCCCGGTTTCCAGATTGACCTCCACAAGGCTCCGGCCGGAACGGACCCCCAAGGCGCGAAAAGACAGCCGCGCTTCCCGGCTGGTGTCGGTGGGTGTTTGAACAATATGGCTGGTGTTGCGGCGCCGTTTCAGTTGTTGGGTCAATGCTCCCGCATCCTGGGAGAGTTCGCCTTCTAAGACCGCCACATACTGTTTTTTCACGCGACCCGTCTGGAACTGCCGGGTCATCCGGCCGGCGGCCTTTGACGTACGGCAGATCAGAATCACGCCGGCCACTGGCCGGTCCAAACGATGCGGCAGCCCAAGGTAAACATCCCCGGGCTTATTGTATCGCTCCTTGATCCACTGCTTGGCAATATCGATCAGGGTGACGTCCCGGCTGATATCTCCTTGAACCAGAAGTCCGGCGGGCTTATAAAGGGCAAGCAAATGATTGTCCTCATAAAACACCGGCCACTCGGGCGTGAAAAAATAGGGGCTTATATCCGTCATCGGTTGAATTTTATTTACAAATAAGCTTTAAACAAATGCGGCTATTAAAAAAGCCATATTATTCCCCGAAATCCTCAATCTCGATCATAATCGACTTTTTGCAAAACCATCAACAAATGATGAAACCGTAAAAAGTCAATTTTGATTGTCGAGTAGACCGGTTCCTCCAATGAATACATGGTATAAACAAACAGTCTTTTTATCAGCAATTCACGGCGACTACTAGTTTTTTGATTTCATTGGCCTGTTGAGGCG
>CAYZXZ010000259.1:0-2448 GCA_964481615.1 uncultured Desulfobacteraceae bacterium
ATGGATACAGCATCGCAATCATCGGGCGTACTTGTCCCACCGTAAAAAACGGTTGAGGGGCATGGCTGTCAAAGATCATTAAATAGCGTTGTAGGGTTAGAACTCGATAATATTTAAATATACATGCACATTAATGCACCTGTCAGAAAAAATTGCGCATTCTTTCGATGGTGGTCCGTGAATATTTTCATGATGTGTTCAGCGCGTTGGCGTCAAACGGGCCGGATTACATCCCGGTATATGGCGATGAAAAGGGGAATAAAGGTCGACAGATCTTCGATAATACAGATATCGGAAGCCCTGAAGATGGCGGCATGGGGATCAGTGTTAATGGATACGATCAGGTCGGCATTTTTCATGCCGGCAAGATGCTGGGCCGCGCCGGAGATGCCGCAGGCGATGTAGAGTTTTGGAGCGACGCTTGCCCCGGTAACCCCCACTTGCCGGTTCAAGGGGAGCCATTTTTTGTCGCACACCGGCCGAGAGCCCGCTACCGATGATTTTGCAAAAAGACCGGCGAATTGATACATCAAATCCAAGTTTTTTTTCCCCCCAATGCCGTTGCCGGCTGCCACGATGACATCGGCTTCTTTCAGGTCCGCGCTTTCCGCGGGATCGGATTTGTAACCGAGGAATTGAACCGGCTGTATTGCATGGGGATGGCGCGCCGGCGGCATCTCGATGACGCGGCCGGGCTTGCGATCCTGCAATGCCGGATCACGGCCTGAGAGATGGGACGAGGGTGGATCGGGTGCAAATGCGCCGGGCTCGATGGTCAGCACGGTCAGGTCATTGGCCGGAGCAAGTGTGGCCGTGATTTTTCCATTGAAGATTTTTCGGGTGAAACAAAGGGTGTTTTCCGTGCCGGATATTTTTTCAACGCCGGTGATGCAGCCGGCCCGGAGCCGGACGGCCAGGGCCGGCGCGATTTCCGTTCCTTCCGCGCCATGCGCCATGCAGATATAGGATGGGTTCAGTTCAAAAATGGGCTGGGGCGCAAGACTCATCCAGAACAGGGCGGCATTGTCAGAGGATAAATTTCCCGGGAACCAGATGACATCAAGGCCGGTCTCTCCGGCGGTCGTTTCGGCAAGCGCATGCAGTTCATCACCGGCCAGGACCATGCGTATCGGTGCGGCCGTATGTTTTGCGATCTGTCGCGCGCAGGCGATCAATTCCTTGGTGGCGGGTGCGGGTATTTTATTATTTATCCGGGGGATGACGATAATCGGGCGTTGCATGGGCTTTCTCCCATCAGGAGTCGATCTTCTTTTTCACCGGCGTTTCTATTTCCATGTTGCCATATTTCTCATATCTGGATCTTGAGGTCAATACGAAAAAAAGAGCGATCGTTCGTTTTTTTAACATTGACGGTTTCGCGGATTTCAATGTAGGTTAGGCATAAAATAGCATTAAACGGAATTCTGGATATCCTATGAAATACTCTTTTGCGATTGTTGGTTGCGGCAGGGTTGGATCTGCCCTTAGCCGTCATCTGGCCGGGGCCGGTTACCGGCCGGCCGGATTTTCAAGCTGGCGTCATGCATCGGCCCGCGTTGCCGCTGAGCTGGCTGGAGTTCCCGACATGTGGTTTGCTGATTCCCAAGATGCGGCCCGGGAAGCAGAAATCATTTTAATCACCACTCCGGACGGGGTTATTGCGGATGCCTGCCGGAAAATCGCTGGAAACGGCGGTATCCGGAAGGGTGCCGTGGTCCTGCATTGCAGCGGCGCGCTTCCTTCTACCATTCTTGCGTCCGCCAAGGATTGCGGCGCGCGAATCGGTTCCATGCATCCGCTTCAGAGTTTTGCGGCCCGGCCGCAGACCGGTAACCCGTTTGACGGCATCATGATGGCGGTCGAAGGGGACGCGGCAGCGGTTGAAACCGCGCAAAACATCGCATCGGATTTGGGGGCAACCCCGTTTGTCCTCCGGACCGAAGGAAAAATACTTTATCACGCCTCGGCGGTGGCGGCTTCCAATTATCTGGTGGCTCTGCTGTCATTTGCCGTTGATCTGATGGCCGCCTCCGGGGTGAGCCGGGATGACGCCTTCCGGATTTTGAAGCCTCTGGTGTTGGGTACGCTCGGCAATATCGAAACATTGGGTGTCACCGATGCGCTGACCGGCCCCATCGCCCGGGGAGACATAGATACGGTGGCGGCCCATATGGCGGCTATCGGGAACCTGTCGGCCGATATGCTTACATTTTACAAACAGTTCGGACGGACCACCATCCCCGTCGCCCGAGTAAAGGGGACGCTTACAGAAGCGGCGGCCCGCAGGCTTCTGGAAATGTTTGCCTGAATAGTAAAGTAACTTGGGCGGGAATTTTCAGAAAAAAGAAAAGTCGCAGATGATTCGTGACCCGAGGGTTACAATTGTCCAAATGGGGTATCTATTTAACGCAAGTAACCTCTATATGTTGTATTATCTTTGGACGATTT
>CAYZXZ010000260.1:0-2417 GCA_964481615.1 uncultured Desulfobacteraceae bacterium
TATAAGTATCTGATTTTATGGCGCGCCTGAAGGGATTCGAACCCTCGGCCTACGGATTAGAAGTCCGTTGCTCTATCCAGCTGAGCTACAGGCGCGCAAAAAAAACATCTAACATGATTTGTATTTCTTGTCCATATCAAATACAATAAAATAATCATCATTCGGATGCAACACGCGTCTCCGGCAGGAGGAGACAATGGACGACAGGACGAAAAAATCTGAAAGCCGGTTTGATGAGGAGGCACCCGCGCCGGAAAAGACCGGGAAGCCGGGTCGTGCCCATACAGCCCGCAGTATTGGAAAAAGTGTTGTTGAATATGATCCTTTGCAACGCTACCTGGCTGAAATCAGCCGGTACCGCCTGCTCTCCCGGGACGAGGAGATTGATCTCGGTAAACGGGTGCAGGAAGAAGGCGATGCGGAGGCGGCCTATGTTCTGGCCACCGCCAATCTCCGACTTGTTGTCAAGATCGCCCTTGAGTTTCAGCGGATATGGATGCAGAATTTGCTGGATCTCATTCAGGAGGGCAATATCGGTCTGATGCAGGCGGTTCAGAAGTTTGATCCCTATAAGAACGTCAAATTTTCATATTACGCCTCTTTCTGGATCAAGGCCTATATCCTCAAGTTCATCATGGACAACTGGCGCCTGGTGAAAATTGGCACGACTCAGGGACAGCGTAAGCTTTTTTTCAAACTCAAGAAAGAAAAACAGTGGTTGATCGAGCAGGGTTTCGATCCTCACACCAAGCTGCTTTCCGAAAGACTGGGTGTTACCGAACAGGAAATCACCGAGATGGAGCAGCGTCTTGATGGATGGGACCTGTCGCTGGATGCCCCCCTGAAAGAAGATTCCAGCACGGCAAGAGGGGAGTTTTTAAGTTCCGATGACGAATCCATCGAAAACCAGATAGCAAAAAAACAGATCGAACAACTGCTTCGGGAAAAAGTAGCGGAATTTAGGACCCGATTGACGGACCGGGAGCTCGATATTTTCGATAACCGCGTGTTCACCGATTCTCCGCTGACCCTCCAGGATATTGGTGATAAGTATCAGGTTTCCAGGGAACGGGTCCGCCAGCTGGAAAAAAATATCGTCAAGAAAATGACGGATTTTTTCAAAAGCAAGATACCTGATTTTGATTCATACGAATTGTGACGGAATCGAAAAAAACGCAATCTCTCTCGCACAGCCTTTTTTACGAAAGCATGAATTTGATAAGGATGGCGTCATGAAAAATCCGGGAAGCGGAATCATGGGACCGTCATGGAGAACAATGCGATGAAAACGCGAAATTATATGGCGGGCATTGTCTTGGTGCTGATGGTTTTTTCCCTGGGCTGCCGGGGCATCACGGGTCAGCCCCAGCTTCTCGACAGCCAGACCGGCGATGGCAAGCCGGCGGTTACGGAAGCCGCCGACATCAGGCCTCTTGATCCTGACGCCTTTCAGGATGTCAACAGTTATTACCTGTATCTGGAATCCCAGTTCCAGAGCAAAAAGGGTGATCCGGAAAGGGCGATCTTTTTTCTGGAACTGGCAGCGGCCCGGGATCCGGATTCCCTTTTTCTTAAAAGAGAACTGGTGGTGCTCTATGTGCAGCAGTCGGAAAATGAAAAGGCCCTTGATGTCATGCAGCGGATTCTGGCGGTCGAACCGGAAAATATCGATGTTATGATCATGGTCGCCACTATCAAAAAAACGCTGCAGAGGGATGTCGAGGCTGTCGCAATTTACGAGACGGTTCTCCAGATGGATCCAGAACGAAGAAACATATACCATCTCTTGGGGAAAATATATCTGGACGGCGGCGACATAGAGAATGCCTTCCGGGTGTTTGAAGCCATGTCAGAGCGGTTTGACGATGATTACATGGGGCATTATTACATTGGGAAAATATATCAGGCAAAAGAGGAACCGGAAAAAGCCGAAGCCTCTTTTTTAGAGGCTCTGGCAAAAGCCCCGTATCTCATCGAACCCCGCCTTGAACTGATCCGAATTTATGAACAGACCGGCCAGGAGCTGAAGTTGATCACCGTATATGAGGAGATCCTGGCGCTTTATCCGGACAATGTCCCCACATCCATCGAGCTGGGACTTCTGTACTACAAAAACGGCATGGTGGAATCTGCGGAAGCGCTTTTCGCGAAGATGGGGCACCAAAGCCTTGAAGATCCCAACATCATGCGAACCCTGTTGCAGAACCTGATTCTTCAGGAGCGGGATGAAGATGCCCTGATTATTTTGAAACACATGTTGTCCGAGGCGCCGGAAAACACGGAACTCCGATACATGGCCGGCGTCGTTCACGAAAATCTGGGTGACCTGGACGCAGCCCGTAAACAGTTTCAGTCCATTGAAACCAATGCCCGGTATTACCCGAATGCGGCCCTCCACCTGGCGATCATTTATTACA
>CAYZXZ010000261.1:0-2393 GCA_964481615.1 uncultured Desulfobacteraceae bacterium
CCGTCGGCGCGGAGAAGAAGCTCTTCCAGTGGTCGAGGACCGCGGCGCGGCCGCGCAGCGGCGATCCGCCGTTGATGAAGACCGCGTCCTCGGCGACGAACGACGAGAAAGCGGCGAAGTCGCGCTCGGCCATCGAGCGGGCGAAACCGCTTTCGGCGGCGCGGACCTGCGCGACGGCTTCGGCGCGGCTCAATGGCCGCGGCGCGGTCGATCTGTTTCCGAAGTTCCACCAGTTTTTCCGAAACGGCGTCGGCGCCGGCATAGAGAACCTCGACGGCATTGAATGCGGTCTGATATAGGGTTTCGGCATTTTTCAGGCGGGCCTGTTCCTGTTTGAGGGCCTCATCCTCGTCGGGAGTCAGGCCGGCATCGGCGATTTCTTTTTGCTGAAAACGGAGCAGGTCGGCGTGAGCGCGCTGGTTATCGGCCCGGTTTTGCAATGCGTCACGCTTCTGGATCAGGGGTTTCAGTTCATTATAACAGGCACGGACGTCTTCCCGGAGCGGTCCCAGCCCTGCGAACCGGTCTATGATCGCCAGATGTTCGGATTCTGCCAGCAGCCGTTGATGTTCGTGCTGGCCCGAGATGGTCGCGAGATTTTCCGTTACCGCGGCCAAAAGCTGCATGGTCGCCAGCCGGCCGTTGATATAAATCCGATGGCGGTCGCTGTTTGCAATCATGCGCCGGATGATCAGCTCCGGTGAGGGTTCATATCCCTGTTCCCCCAGGATCGCAAGGGCGCGGCTTTCGGAGGGAAGTTCAAACAGGGCTTCGAGTTCGGCGGTTTCCGCGCCGGTGCGGATCAGTTTCGCGGAAGCCCGGCTGCCCAGCAGAAGGTTGACGGCATTGACGATCACCGATTTCCCGGCTCCGGTCTCCCCGCTGAGCACGGTCAACCCCTGGTCGAACCGGATGGTCAGATCGTCGATAATGGCGAAATTTTTAATGGATAATTCGCAGAGCATGGTTTGTGTCGTTCAGCTAAATAAGACCTTCCCGGCGACAGTTTGCCGTCGGGCGCCGTGCCGGCGCATCATCGATGCAAAATCGATTGACGGTTTGTGGAATACTTTCTATATTTTCATAATTACAGGACAGATCATCGGATTGTCAAGATCGGTCTTGATAATGGTATATCAGCCCGATTTTTACGCGTCTATTGAGGCAAAAAACATTATGAAAACAAATATCGACCAGGATGACCGCACGCAAAGATCCGAGACCCAGAGCTTAGGGGATGTTCCCGTGGACGTTCACTGGATCACAACCGCTGACAACACGGAACTGGCCGTCACCCGGATCCGCCCCCGGCGCCTCAAGCCGCTGCTGTTTCCGGCGATTCTGGTACACGGTACGTATACCAACCGGCATTTCTGGATTTCTCCTAAGGGCATCGGCATGGGGGCTTACCTGGCCGAACAAGGCGTGGATATATGGATCCCGGAGTTGAGGGGCCATGGCCTCTCACCCAAGGGGGAGGCCTTTTCAGCCATTACGGCCCATGACCAGATCTATGACGATCTGCCGGCGATTCAGGAATATGTGTTTCGGCAAACCGCGGCCCCGGCATTTTGGATCGGGCATTCCTTCGGGGGGCTTTTTATCATCGCGGCCCTGTCAGCCAAACGACTCCAGCAGAGTCGCGTCAAGGGCATGGTGACTCTCGGCAGCCAGATCAGCCTGGGGGACGGCTACCTTAAGATCCCGCCCCTGGCATGGGCACTGTCGGGCCTGCTGCGTGTCATCGGGCATCTTCCTGCGCCGACATTCGGGCTGGGGCCGGAGATCGAACCCGCCGGCACCATCCTCGAGACCATCCGCTGGAAAAAACTTTTCGGCAAATGGACCGACACCGGCGGGTTTTCATATTGGGAGGGCCTGAAGGACATCCGCGTACCAGTGCTTACCTATGCTGCGGCCCGGGACCGAAACGATCCGGCCGAGGGATGTCGCCGGATTCACGACGCTTACGGCAGCGCCGATAAGATTTTCATCCTTTTGGGTCGGGTGAACCGGTTTTCCACGGACTATGATCACGTGGGCATGGTGGTCAGCCGCGCGGCCCAGGCCGAGGTCTGGCCGGATATCGCCGGCTGGATGATGGACCGGCGGTAGGGGGCGCGTGTGGCGGGAACCCATAACCGGCGTGGAGTTTGCCTATATTGAACCGGGCACGTTCATGATGGGGAGCCCGCCGGACGAGCCCGGCCGATCTGACAATGAAACCCAGCAACGGGTGACCCTGACCAAAGGATATTTCTTGCAGACCACGGAGGTGACCCAGGGCCAGTGGACGGCGGTGATGGGAACCAACCCTTCCTATTTTGAGAACTGCGGGGGCGACTGTCCGGCGGAACAGGTCATTGATTCGTGGCGGTACAACGCTTTGCTCG
>CAYZXZ010000262.1:0-842 GCA_964481615.1 uncultured Desulfobacteraceae bacterium
TCCAAGACCGAACATCACCATCGGCCCGAACTGATCATCCCGGTTCATACCGACAACCAGTTCCCGCTTGCCGTTTATCATTTCCTGAACAATCAGTCCGCTATCATTACCGAGCCTGCTTAATATGAAATGACATGCGTCTTTTAACTCCTGGACATCTTTTACGTTCAGTCGGATCAATTGTGAATCGGTTTTATGTGCGACATGCGGTGGGCATCCCTTAATCGCCACCGGGTATCTAATCGTCTTTGCAGCTTGCAAGGCTTCCTCAAAATTGTGAACCAGTATTTCTCGGGTCACTGGTATGCCATAATCGGCCAGTACTTTTTTGGATTCATATTCAGAAAGTGTATTACGCCCATCGACAATCGCCGATTCAATAATCTGCGCAATATTTTGGTCTCTTTTTTTGATTATGACTTTGGGTTCCTGATAGGAATTGGATGGATTAATGCGTTCTTTTTTCAATGCGAAATCAGATATCCGCGATATGGCATACAGGGCGTCAGTCAGATGATCATAGACTGGAATCCCTTTATCGAGAAATGTCTTGCGGGCACTCCGAAATACCGTTTCAATATCTAAGTCTTCAATTCCCTGACGGCTGATGGGCATTACCAGAAGGATTGGCTTGCCGGTTTTTTCTGACACTTCTTTGACCGCATCTGCGAGGGCCTCATATGGCACGAGGGTTTTTATAGAAGAAAGATTCATCCCCAACGCCATGATTTTATAATGATCCAGCAGTTGGGTCAGTACCTGGGCATCGATACGATCATCTTCAGCCGCAAGCATCAGAATCTGTTTAAGCTTATCCGGAGGCACAAAGGGATTGGCCACAT
>CAYZXZ010000262.1:852-2374 GCA_964481615.1 uncultured Desulfobacteraceae bacterium
CGGGTTGGCGGCGCTGGAACCGGGCCGGGGTAAAAACGGCATGATTTTTTCCGAAAGTGACCTGCTAAATACAGGGATGCTAAGATCGTATGACTCCGCCGCATCACAGGCTGCCACCCCCAAAGCCCCGCCGCCACCTATAACACTAATCCCCTTATATTTGCGCCACGGAAGCATTGAAAAGCCTAAGCAGGCATGCACAGCCTGCCGTGAATCCGTCACCTGAATAGCTCCTGCCTGTCTTAATACCGCCTGCCAAATGGTCCGTTTGCCGCTCATAGATGCCGTGTGACTGGCAACAGCGCGGGAGCCGGCCTCGGACAGACCGCCTTTGAGAATAATCACCGGCTTTTGCAATGCAGCGGATTTCAGGGCATTGAAAAAGACATCGCCGTTTTCAATCCCTTCAATATACATAGCGATCACGCGAGTTTCCGGGTCTTGCTCAAAATACGACAGTAGTTCGGATTCACGGATATCCGTCCCGTTTCCAAAGCTGACCACTTTAGAGAATTTCAGACCATACCATTTGCCGATGCTGGCAAAATCCACAGACATGCCGCCGCTCTGGGATACAAAGGCGACACTTCCGGGCTCGCGGGATAAATCCGGGCCGGGTAGAAACGTCAGTCCGCTTTTCGGGCAATAAACGCCAAAACAGTTGGGTCCGATGATACGGATGCCTTTTCGGGCGATTCTACGTATTTCCTCGTCCAGGGCGTCTCCCTCCGGTGTTCCGGCTTCCTTGAATCCGGAAGACAGGATCTCCGCGCCAGCCGCCCCTTTGTTACGGCAAGCCTCCAGTGCTTCTGGCACATATTTCGCAGCCACGGCAATAACGGCAAAATCAATCTCTTCAGGAATATCTTCAATCCGTTTATAAATCTGTAGCCCGAATACTTCTCCGCCTTTAGGGTTTACCGGGTAAATGGCCCCCTTAAATCCGATCTGTAGCAGCGACCGTAAAATGCCGATGCCGAACCCGAAATCTTTTTTGTCGGCTGAAACACCGATGATTGCCAGCCGTCTTGGATTAAAGATTCTTTCAAAATCAGTCATATATTCAAAATTCTTCTTACCCTTATTCCTTAATCAGAGTCCCACTATTTCAGCGCTGAAGAATAATCTGATGTTTCCCAAAATTTATGGCTGAAAAGAACCGATGCCGGTGAAATTTGATACAGGGCATCAGCTGCCATGATTACCACGCCGCTAGTCCATGTAATTTTGTACTCGGGCCAGATAACCATATCCGGGTACGTAAATCCGCACCAGTAAGATCCATCTTCAAATTTTCGTTCACAAATCCATTTAAAAATAATCTCGCTGATTTTATAATCGCCGATACCGGTAAGCGCAAGCACGAGTTCTGATGTTTCAGCAATAGTGACCCAGGGCCGGTCGGACACACACCGGATGCCCATCCCCTCCACCACAAATTTTTTCCAGTGCTGGCCGATGCGTTTTCGGGCATCATGTCCCGTGACGGCACCAGATAGCACCGGGTAAAACCAGTCCATGG
>CAYZXZ010000263.1:0-2354 GCA_964481615.1 uncultured Desulfobacteraceae bacterium
CCAACTGCATTGACGCCGATCTTAAGGAACTTGCCTGGATGCAGCGGCAGCGGTACTGGGTTGAACGCGGTTTTGAGGACGCCAAGAGCGAATGCGGCATGGCCGATTACCAGGTTCGGAAATGGAGCGCCTGGCACCATCATATGGCGCTGGTGATGATGGCCATGCGGTTTATGCTGTCGGAACGGATCCGCCATGCCGAGACATACCCCTTGTTGTCATGCGCAGACATTGAAGAACTATTGGCGCATTTCCTGCCACGTAGAACAATGACCCGGCAGGAAGTGATTCGCCAGTTGGAACTTCGGCATCGAAAATGCCAAGCCGCGATAAATTCCCATGCACGTTGTGGTTAAGGTGATGCTCCATGGTTAACTTTACAAAGTCAAATTAATCAAAATTGACTTTTTACGGTTTCATCAAAGTTAACGTGAATGAGAATTTTTCTTGATCATCTTTTGCAAAATGGTTAAAAGATAAAAGTTATTTTATGGAACCGGCGGTATTTTATTTCAGGTGGAGAAGACAATGGAAATCAGCATAAAGCAGGCGGATTCGCGGAAAGCGTTGCCGGACGAAAATGATCTGACATTCGGGACGGTTTTTTCCGATCATATGTTAAATATGGATTATGACCCTCAACAGGGGTGGCACAACCCGCGTATCGAGCCCTATCAGCCCATCGTCATGCAGCCGTCGACCATGGTGCTGCATTACGGCCAGTCGATTTTTGAAGGTTTAAAAGCGTTTAAAACCGCATCCGGTGCCATCCGACTGTTTCGGCCCCAGGAGAATTTCAAAAGATTCAATCGGTCGGCCGAGCGCATGTGCATCCCTCAATTTGACGAGGCCTTTGCCTTGAAAGCCTTAGAGTCGCTTCTGGAAATCGACAAGCGGTGGGTCCCGGGAGCCGCCAGCACCTCCCTGTATATCCGGCCGACGATTATCGCAATGGATCCCTTTCTCGGGGTGCGGGCTTCGCACACCTACCGGTTTTTCATCATACTTTGCCCGGTGGGAGCCTATTACAAGGAAGGTTTCAACCCGGTTAAAATCTGGGTGACGGACCAGTATGTCCGGGCCGTGCGCGGCGGTACCGGAGAAGTCAAAACCGCCGGTAATTACGCGGCAAGCCTTTATGCCGGCGAAAAAGCCCACGACATCGGTTATACCCAGGTGCTCTGGCTGGACGGCGTTGAACTGAAATACGTGGAAGAAGTGGGGTCCATGAATATCTTTTTCGTCATTGACGATGAAATCATCACCCCGGCCCTAAGCGGCAGCATTCTGTCGGGCATTACCCGTGACACGGTGATCGAGCTGGCCGCCATGTGGGGGAAACCCGTTTCCCAGCGGCGCATCGGCATTGACGAGGTTTTTGACGCCCACCGCGCCGGTCGATTGCAGGAGGTGTTTGGAACGGGCACCGCAGCCGTGATTTCGCCGGTGGGCGAGATCAAGTACAAGGATGAAGTGATCCAGGTCGGAAATGGCGGCGTTGGACACTGGGCCCATAAATTTTTTACGGCCATCACCGACATTCAGTATGGAAGGGAAGACGGCCCGGCCGGCTGGATCGTGACCCTGTAGTAAAAAAACAAAAGCGCTGCCTCATATTGAAATGAGGCGGCGCTTTTGGCATGAATTGGCAGGCGCATTTACGGCCATACCTTATTTAATGTCGATTTTCTTGGTCTTTGCCTTTTCCGCTTTGGGGATGCTGATTTTAAGAACCCCGTCCTTGCAATTGGCCTCTATTTTGTTCGGATCAACGGCATCCGGCAGGGTAAATGCCCGGAAGAATTTTCCGTAGCTATGCTCCCTGCGGTAATAATTTTCCTCCTTGACCTCTGTTTCCGCCGACCGTTCCCCTTTGAGGGTCAATACATTGTCTTTGATATCAATGGTGATGTCTTCCTTCTTGACGCCGGGAAGTTCCGCCTTGATGACGATGTTGTTTCCCTCCTCGTATGTGTCGACGGCCGGGCGCCAGTCCGCCGGCGCGAACTCCGTGTCTTTTGCCGTGCCCCTGGGGAATTCTTCTTCAAAAATCCGGTTGATCCGGTCCTGAAGCGACGGCAACGTGGTCCATGGATTCCATCTGACGATTGCCATGATTCATCCCTCCTTTCCTTATCGGGTTTGCGATGCCTTCAGCTTTATAAAAGGCCTGTTGTTCCTTTTATACGCTGATGTTTCAGTCTGTTAAAAAATTAATCACTTTTTCGGCAGGTTCAATGCGTTCGAAATATTTTTTGGCCTAAAAGTTTATACGGTCGGTATTCGGTCCGGCTTCTATTTTAAATAGTGTCTGACAGAAAACCCCGGTTTTTGGTTTTGGTGAGCGCAAAATT
>CAYZXZ010000264.1:0-2350 GCA_964481615.1 uncultured Desulfobacteraceae bacterium
AAGAATTCCCTTGTCTTCGAGTTCCCGGTGGATGGACCGTCCCCGGGCCGTTTTTTTGGCGGCGGTCCGGCTCATCACCCGGCCGGCGCCGTGACAGGTGGAAGCAAATGTTTCCGCCATGGCCAGGTCCGTGCCGGCAAGCACATAGGAAGCCGTTCCCATGTCCCCGGGGATGAGGATGGGCTGGCCCACGGGCCGGTAGTCGTCACACAGGGCCGCGTGTCCCGGCGGCAGTGCCCTAGTGGCGCCTTTCCGGTGCACGCACACTTTCTGTTGGCGGCCGTCGATATCATGGGTTTCGAATTTGGCTATATTATGACAGACATCGTAGACGAGCCGCAGGCCGAGCGATTTCGGACTGACGTCCAGTGCCCGCATCATGGCTTCTGCGGAAAGGTGCATCAGAGTCTGCCGGTTGGCCCACGCGAAATTGGCCGCGCACGCCATGGCCTGGTAATATTGCTCTCCCCGGGGCGATTGAATCCGGGCGCAGGCCAGCTGGCGATCCGGAAGGGTAAATCCGTCCATGGGGCCTTTCCGGGTCATGGCGGCCAGGGCGTCGTCGCAGGTCTGATGCCCCAGTCCCCGGGAACCGGAATGGAGAAGGATTGTGACCCGGTTTCGGGACAGCCCGAAGGCCCGGGCTACTTTTTCATCAAATATCTCATCCACAACGCCGATTTCAACAAAATGATTGCCCGAGCCCAGCGTGCCGATCTGTTTTCTGCCCCGATCCATGGCCTTTTTGCTGACGGCTTGCGGGTCGGCATCGGTCATGCAGCCGTTTTCCTCGGTTCGCTTTAGGTCGGCCGCGTCGCCGTATCCCCTCTCCACGGCCCATCGACTGCCTTTCCGCAATACGGCCTTGAGTTCGGTGTCGGTCAGGCGGATGTCGCCGGTGGACCCGACCCCGGACGGAATGGCGCCAAACAGGGCATTGACCAGATCCGCCAGCCGGGGAACGACCTCGATATCGGTCAGATGGGTTGTCGCAAGCCGGACGCCGCAATTGATGTCATACCCCACCCCGCCGGGTGAAATGACGCCTTCTTTGACATCAAATGCGGCCACCCCGCCAATGGGAAATCCATACCCCCAGTGGATATCCGGCATGGCCATGGCGGCCTTGAGAATGCCCGGAAGCTGGGCCACATTGGTGAGTTGTTTGAGGGTTTCCTCCTCCCTGACGGCCTTCATTATTTCGGTCGTGGCATAGATCCGGGCCGGCACGCGCATGGCACCGTGTTTTTGTATTTCCCATCGATACGGATCGATCTGTATCAGTTCCATTCAGCGGTCTCCTTTGCGCCCGATCATGGCATGTCCGGATGCTACCGGTTCGACAGCGGATTTTTCTTTTCAATCCAGTGGCCGTCGGGTTGCCGGCATAAAACAATATTGAAATCATGAGTTTTTTCTTTTCTTACCCAGATTTCGGCCTTGATTTCACGGCATTCGGCGCTTTCCTCGAAAAATCCTTTTACCAGGGTGATACTGCCGCGATTCCGGGATGCCGGGTTTTCCCATGTCATGCCTTCACCGATGGTTCCGGCCTCAACGACTTGAATGGCGGTTTCCCGGAGAAGGGCGATGTCGGCATCGCTCAATTTCGCACTGCCACGGCCGGGCAGCACCAGTTCCCTGAGCCTGGTACTGAGATTGAGCGGGTTGAGTACTCCCATGATGAGTCCGTTGACGGCTCCTTTGCTCGCGTCAGCGCCGAACCGTTCCCCTTGGGCTACGATCTTTTCGGCCTGATCCAGCATCCCGGGAAGGGCTTGCCTGGTTTTGCCGATTTCATCCATGACCGGTGGCAGTGCTTTCCGGATTTCCGCCAGTTCCGTTGAAAAGGCCTGGATCGATGCGGATGCGTTGTCAATTGTCTCAAGCATTTGCGGCAGGTTCTGCCGGATGCCGTTGATTTCTTTCACCATCGGAGGGATCTGCTTTTCAATGGAGCTGATCCGATCCAGAACGGGTGGGATCATCTCCCGTGTCTGACGGATTTCCGCCAGAACTTCGGGCAGTCCTTCCCGGGTTTTGTCAACCTGGTTTAATATCAAACCGATCCGGTCGAGTACGCCCGGCAGAGATTGGCGCGTGGCCCTGATTTCTTTGAGAATGGAAGGGGTGATCAGTCTCACCTGCTCGATTTCATCGGCAATGGGCGGAATATGGCGGCTGATTTCGGCGATGCCTGAGACGGTGGGGTAGATGACTTCGGCGGTTTTTTCCATCTGGACCAGGATATCGGGGAAATCCGTGCGGAAACGATACAGTTCATAGGCCAGATAGGCAGTGGCTATGGCCATGCAGAAGAGGCAGAAGGAAAAAATGAGTCGGGCGCTGT
>CAYZXZ010000265.1:0-2302 GCA_964481615.1 uncultured Desulfobacteraceae bacterium
AGGCTGATGGGCTCATATGGACGCGAGCTGCAAGGTCATCGATACGCAGAGGCTCAGCGTAGTTTCTCTTCAGCCAATCGATTGCTTGTGCAATCTGATGGCTAGGACTTCGCGCCGACACCATCTGGCGCAGACGCCCACCCTGATCGCCCACGAGTAAACGGTAAAAAATCTCCCGCTGGATGATCGGCGCAAGGATCGGGATATCTTTCGGTTCATCAAGCAAGTCGATCAACCGTTGAAAGGCCGTGAGCAGCGGCAACGTGACCTCGCCGATCGCCATGCCACGGCCTGACTCGTGCGCACGCGGCGGGGGAAGATGGCTGTCCGCCATCAGTTGTGAAATCTCACGCTGATCAAGCTTCAACACGAGTCCCACACAAGGCTTCTCCCGGCTGGCTTCGATAGCCTGCCAAACCGCGGGTAGATCCACGGACGTGATCAAAAAATGGTGCGCGTCATACACATACACGTCGTCTCCGAGCACCACGCGTTTGGCCCCTTGTGCGGTCAAGCAAATGGTCGTCTCGTACATGCCGTTCGTCGGCTGGGTCGGTTCGTCCCGCCGCCAAAGTGACAAGCCCGTGATCGCGGTCACGGGCTTGTCGCCTTTATCGGTCCTTCGGGCAATGCCCTTTGCCAAAGCTTCTCGCGCAAATTCCATGCTGTTATTCTCAAACGCCTGCTTCACAGCCTGCTTACCCATTGATCCCTCCTTTCTGATGCGCCCAGCCCGGAGAGCATCTTCGAACCATAAAAATTAGCCGGGGTCTTGGATTAAGGTTACGGTTGCGAAGCCCGTTTCGTTTATTGTCTAAGGGTTATACGTCAACTTCTTTGGACGAAAGACGTTACCGAACGCCGATACGGGCGTCGTTACCTCTACCGTTAGACGAGACCCATCTTTTAACAAATATTACCAGACCCCACTTCCCTATGCAACCCATTTATCAAAAATTTGGACGATTAGGCAAGAATTAGGCAGGATTGGTCTACCTGGCAATGCACAGATTGGAGTATGATATTCTCAAAACCGGATGGACATCTTTCTTGAGGGATGAATTGCCCGGCGGCGAGATCCGGACTTCTTTAACCATGGAGGAAAAACGATGAGAACGAATAGGAGGGAAAGAGAAACTCACGGTCCTAATGAACGGACAAACCTTACCCGACGGGAATTCATAAAGGGCATCGGGATAGGGGGAGGCGCGCTTGTTCTGCTCGGCCAATTTGGAATCCATGCGGCGGCATGGGCTGATTCGAGAAATCCTGTCCTTAAAATGGTTCTGGTCGATTACGGCAAATGCACCGGGTGCCGGACCTGTGAAACGGCCTGTTCGTCGCGCAACAGGCCTGTGACAATCAACAGCGAGGAACTGCCCGGGCTTGGGAATCCCCGCTATGCGAACATCCAGGTCCAAAGCTACAACCCCGAGGTGGATGTCCCGAACGTATGCGCCATGTGCGCCGATACTCCCTGCGTGAAGGCGTGCCCGGTCGAGCCGGACGCCAAAACCGGCTGGCGCGCCCTCTACAGGGACGAAGCGACTCAGACCATCCGCAACGATGCCAGCCGGTGCATCGGCTGCCGAAGTTGCGCCGAAGCGTGCGCTGCACAAAGAACCGGAATGATTACCCCCAACGCCGCAACGGGAAAGCCTGAGCGCATGTGCACGCTTTGCGGAGGCGATCCGCAATGCGTAAAACGGTGTCCCTTCGAGGCACTCTCCTATGTTGAGGTTCAAGCTGACAGGAAATTTTACGGCCTTGGCCCTGAAAAAATAGCGGCTGAGCTGGCCATGAAATGGTACGGCACGGCAGATTTTGGAGGTTTAAAATGAGCAGAAAACCAGGATACCACAGCATAATACTCGAAATTGACCTTTCCAGCGGGAAGATTGAAAAGTTGCCCATCGCATCAGAGGACCTCGATAAGTTCGTCGGCGGGAGGGGCCTCGGAATGAAAATCCTTTGGGACCGGCTGAAGAAGCCAGGGGTTGACCCGCTCTCAGCGGAAAACCCGCTTATGTTTATGCCCGGGCCGTTTTCCGGGTTCCCGGTTCCGTCCTCGTCAAGAACCTGCGTGGTTACAAAATCCCCCATTACATCGCCCGTGAAATCCGATTACCCCCATGCCTCAACCGTTTCTTACGCGAACATGGGCGGGTTCTTCGGCCCCGAAGTCCGGTTTGCAGGCTATGACGGGATCGTGATCACAGGTAAGGCAAGCGAGCTTTGCTATATCGTCATCGACGACGGCAAGGTGGAGATCCGCGATGCCAAAAAGTTCAAAGGCATGCGA
>CAYZXZ010000266.1:0-2288 GCA_964481615.1 uncultured Desulfobacteraceae bacterium
ATCGGGGTGCCGTCGGTTATAATTTTTTTAATGGTTTCCGAAAACGATTTAACAAGGAGCCTGGGCACATAGAGCGCCTTCCCTGTTTTAAGATCCTCGAGTGTCCAGCCGAAAATCCGGATAAAGGCCGGGTTGATGTATTGGGCCTTCTGGTCGGAATCTATCAACAGAATGGCATCGACCGATGAATTGAGCAGGGACTGATAAAGCTCCTCGGCCTTGAGGGATTCCTTGTAAAGTTGACGGTACCGGATCCGACTCTTCCGGAGGGCCTCTTCGGCTGTTTTCCGTTCGGTGATGTCCCTAAATTCCGCCACCCTTACCTGTCTGCCTTTGTAAGGAATGCTCCGGGCCTGAATTTCCAATGGAAAACGGATTCCGTCCTTTTTAAGCGCGATAATTGAATAAGGCTCCTCATCACCGGTGGCGATCTTCTGGAGCAGAATTTTCGTAGATTCCGGCGCGCACAGGAGTTCCACGCCGTTTCGACCGATTAATTCTTCGGCGGCATAGCCGGTCATGCGGCAAAACTGGGTATTGCAATCCAAGATAACGCCGTTGTCGTGGATCATGATGCCGGAAAACGAGACCTCATTGAGCATCCGGTATCGTTCCTGGCTTTCGCGCAGCTCCTTTGTCATCATAAACCGGTCCGTCACATCCCTGCCGATGCCCCTAAACCCCACAGGCCGCCCATCCCCGTCGCGGATCAGATACGCCGAAAGTTCCAGGTATCTCCGTTCCCCGTTTTTCCGAAAAATTTCATAATCGAAAATTTCCGCCGGCTCGCCGGTCCGGTAGACCCGGCTGAAGATGTCAAACATCTGTTTGGCGGTTTCCGGTGCGGTATACTCCCGGTTGTTTTTTCCCATGAGTTCATCGGCCGTATACCCCGTCAACGCGCAAAGGGTTGGGCTGAAATAGGTGAGATCGCCGTTTAACCCGCATTCAAAATAGATCTCCTTCATGCTGGCGCAGAAGACATCAAAACGCTCAGCCGAAAGCTTAAGATCGGCCATCTTTCGCTTGAATCCGTTATTTTCTTTTTTGAGTTTTGCGATGCGGTTTTCGTAATCCGGCTCAGGAGGCTGTATCGACATGAACCCGACTCCAATAGAAGTGCCATAGGGAATAAGATATATCTAATACAATTATTTGCTTACATATCTGAACCGAAACGATTTGTCAAGAATCGCGGTGATTCGTTAAAAAATCGTTTGCGCCTCCAAAACAGGTGGGAACAGGAATTGTGCTATTGCTTATTGACTTAGCTCACCCTTGCTTTTATGATTTTTTGCATGGTAAATCATCAAGGCAAGCCCAATTACAACGATATGAGCTGGTTGATATTCCAAGAGGAATTTCGGACTGAAGATGATTGTGTTGACTGGCTGTTTAAGACTCGATGGCCGAATGACTTTGAGTGTCCCAAGTGTGGTGGGAAAAAATATTGGGAAATTAAAACACGAAGCATTTTCAAGT
Organism: uncultured Desulfobacteraceae bacterium; assembly: GCA_964481615.1. Taxonomy (GTDB): domain Bacteria; phylum Desulfobacterota; class Desulfobacteria; order Desulfobacterales; family Desulfosalsimonadaceae; genus SURF-33. The sequence continues at coordinate 1,483 of CAYZXZ010000266.1, forward strand.
GCGCCTCTTGTCGTCACCAAGTATCCATTACAGCCGACACTAATACCATGTAACATTTATAGTTTCGGATAAAGACGTCTCAGTTTAATCCGAGCATCCGATGCGGTGAATTGCCAAATGATTTTTTTTCGTTTTGTTGTTTCGGTCTTTTTCCCATGCGGCCACTTCGGATCACATGCTTGGCATATCGGCAATCCGGCGATCAAGGCATTGTCCCTTCAGGGCGCTGAGTTCAATTTCCGCCATATTCAACCAGCTACCATGCTTGGGAGTGTAATGGATCTCCAGTCGTTCAGCCAGTCGCCGGGCTTCCTGGGGATCAAAGGCTTCATAAAAAGAGGCGGAGTTGTGCGTGTTCAAATTATCCATAACCAGTCGCACCTTGGTCGCATGAGGATAGCGCTCATCCAGCATCTGTTTGATTTGAATGGCCCAGTCTTTTCTGGTGCGGCGTTCCGTTATCTCAACATGTCTCTTTCCGGTCAATGGCTCCACTTCCATGAATATCTCCGCCACGCCATTTCTAACGTACTCGTCATCGATGCGTTCGGGCTTCCCGGGCGCACACGGTATCGGCGGATGAACTTCGCCCGCCATTTGCTTACAGGATTCATCCATGCATACCACCGGATACTCTGGGTCATATGGCAGTTGATAAACCTCCAGAACATCTTCCATATTGGCTACGAACGCCGCGCTTCCTTGCGGCGAAATTTTCCAGTACTTCCGGAGGTGAGGTTTAAGTTCATTTTTTTTAAAGCCCGTTGCACGGTCATGTGCGATACTGTCGGCACGATATCAAGTTC
>CAYZXZ010000267.1:0-2252 GCA_964481615.1 uncultured Desulfobacteraceae bacterium
CCCAGCGGGTGGATCAGCTCAATGAAGTCAAGGCGGAAATAGAGCGGCAGTGCGCTCCGCCGACCATTGTCGTGCGGAGCTTGGATGTTACGGATTACGACGATGTTTACCGGGCCGTGGATGAACTGTCGGTAGCCCTGGGCGGATTCGATATCGTGTTCGCCAACGCCGGGGTCGCTCTGGGCGAGATGGTGGGCCGCGGCGATTTTGAGAAGGCCCGGCGCACCATCGAGGTCAACCTGATCGGCGCCATTGCCACGGTGGACGCGGCCGCGGCTTATTTTCTCAAAAAGGGCGGGGGCCATATCGTGGGCACCAGCTCAGTGGCGGCCTTTCGGGGAATGCCCAGAAGTTCGGTCTATTCCGCGTCAAAGGCGGGCTTTGCCATCTATCTCGAAGCGGTCAGGGCTGAACTGTTTAGAAAAAACATCGACGTGACCGTGCTCTACCCGGGATATATCGACACGCCTATTAACAACATGCTCCCCAACCGGCCGTTTCTGATCAGCGTTGAAAAGGGAGCGGCCATCATCGCCCGGCTGATCGAAAAGCGGGTGAAATCTTCGACCGTCCCGGTATACCCGTGGAATGTGATCGGCCGATTGATGAAAATTTTGCCCACCGGCGTGATTTCACGGTTCTGAGTTCCGGCCATAAGGGGACCGGTTTGAAATCCGAAAAATGATCGGTGCGCGATATGTAATTCCATTTTACATTCAAGATTACATACGGCGGCAAGGAGGAGGCGATGCAGGCTTACTGCCAGTAAGTCGAGGAGCCGCCAATGCGGCCAGCACAGATGCCGCTTGAATGCGAATCGGAATAATGAAGCCGCAAGGGATGCAGCGCAACGCAGAACTCGGATTTTTTGCGAAGGCATCAAGGAAAAGCATCATGAAAATCTATGCCGTGGCTGATATCCATGCCAAATCCCGGCGGCTGGAAACCATACGATCCGTTGTCGCGGACCTTCGCCCGGACTGCCTGGTCATCGCCGGTGATATCATCAGTTATATCCGTCCAGGGCCGGTTCTTGCGGCGTTAGACGCCCTTGCCGTTCCGGTTTTCGCGGTGCGGGGAAACTCCGACCTGTCCGGTCTGGAAAAGCGGTTTGCATCCCATGCCAATATCACCTCCCTTCATGGCCGAAAGGTGATGTTCCGGGAGGTTCCCCTGGTTGGCATCAGCGGCGCCATTCCCGTACCGTTTCGATCACGGATTCGGTTTGCGGAAAAAGAGTTGTTTGCGCGAATCCGGCCCCTGGTGGACGATCGCACGGTCCTGGTGGTCCATCCGCCGCCTTACCGCACCCGCGACCGGGTAGGTGGGAAAGTTTCCGCCGGCTCCAAGGGAGTCCGGACCCTGGTGGAACAGGCCCGACCCCAGGTCGTGATCTGCGGGCATATCCATGAAGACGCCGGCATAGACCGGATCGGACCGACCATCATTGTCAATTGCTGCATGACCGGCAAAAACCGTGGCGCCCTGATCACCCTGCCGTCGCGTCGGGGGCCTGAAGGATGCGAAACTGCGAACCGGGGACCTTCGGACCGCCAATTTCCGGAACGAAGAGCACGAGGCCGGGAAACTGCGGACCGCGCACCCATCGTTGAAATGCTGTAAACAATATTGATGGGAAATGATCAATATTGCATCCTCGTTACGCCGATGTCCTTCGTCTGAAGCGTTTGGAGGGCGGCCGTAAATAAAACGAAAAAGGAATTGCAACCATGAGCATCCATGAACAGATTAAAAAAGATCTTACAACTGCCATGAAGGCCAAAGACGAAGAACGAAAAAGCGCGCTGCGCGTCATTTTGGGTGAATTTGCCCGGGGAGATGCCAAGTCGCTTTCCGATGACGAGGCCGTCAAAATCCTTCGCAAACTGGTCAAATCCGAACAGGAAACTCTGTCCCGGTCTGGAAAGTCGGAAAGCGATTCCGCTTATCTTCAGATCGTGTCCTCCTACCTGCCGGACATAGCCGATGACGATGAAATCCGGCAATGGATCGTCGGAAACATTGATTTTTCAAAATATAAAAACAAGATGCAGGCCATGCGCGATATCATGGCTCATTTTGGATCACGGGCCGACGGGGCCCGGGTTAAGATGATCCTGGAGTCCGCCTGATTCAACTGAGATATACCGGCAAAAACCTGCCCGGACTCGGTTCCGGGTGATTCACCATGCCAGACATCATACTAATCAGGCCATAAATATTTTAACATTAAATAGTGCAATAAATACATT
>CAYZXZ010000268.1:0-2238 GCA_964481615.1 uncultured Desulfobacteraceae bacterium
TTGGACAGCAGTGAAAAAACGATTGTTTTCCTCTGGGATGGACAGCGGCCTTGATTTTTGCCTTCTAAAAATCGTCATCTGGAGCAATGACATGGAGTTTGACGATTTTTATCTGCAATTCCGGCTTGCCGTCGAGGGCAAAGGAAATATCGGAAGGGTTTTTTTGGATGACATCTGCCTGACAGGGATCCGCTGGGATTTTGCCGGTCATGAATACGGGTATAAAAGCGGCACATCCGTGGCGGCGCCTGTGGCATCAGGCATTGCCGGGCTGGTTTTTCAGCCGGTCCCGGACTTTCTCACCATGAGGTCAGACAGATCATCATGGACACCGTGGACCCGCTTCCCGGTCTGGCCGACCGGGTCATAACGGGCGGCCGGGTAAACGCCGCCAAAGCGGTTGCCGCCAATAACGACCCGTCGGATGACGCGCAAAAGCCGCAACCCGCAACCCCCTCTTCCGGCGGCGGGTGCTTTATCAATGCCGCCGGAAGATGAGGGTCGTCCTTAACCCGCCTTAAAATCCGTATACCAGGGTCAGGGCGGTTCCGGTGTTGGTTTTTTCAGTGTCAGCGGGCACTTTGGATTGCCGGTCAATGGTATAGGACAGTTTCATGGCCAGGGCTCCGATGATCTGGGCCTTGATGGCCGAAACCGAGCGGGTGATGGTTTTGTCCTCACCGGTTTCCACGCTCAGATCCTGCTCAAAGGATGCGCCTTCGGTCAGTTTCAATGAAAACAGTCCGGAAGCGCGGAAAATGGCATCTTCCTCCGACCCGCCGATACGCAGTTTCTCATAGCGGTAACCGGGGCCGAGTTCAACGGACAGGTTGACCCGGTCGCCGGTGATCAGTTTTCGTCCATAGCCGGCCGATACCGTGTTTTGATAATGATATCCGCTGAACCGGTCGTTCAGGTAGGCGCCCCGGATAAAGGCATAATCGTTTTCCGTAAATTTATAGCCGGTTTTGACGGCCCCTTCGTGCTTTTGGGCAGATGCCTTGTCCCGGCTCGCTCCGTCTTCATCTTCCGATTTTTCCGACGTGTAGAGCCCCTGTAAATCAAGGGTATTGATCAGACGTTCGGTTTCGGATGCGATTCCGATTTTTCCATTGAGCGATTTGGTGTCCGAATTGCCGCTGGTGATCAGCATCCCGATTTCCCCTTCTCCGCTGAACGGCTTTTCAGCGGCGATCGCCCCGCCGGCCAGCGCAAAAACAACCAGCATGATCAACAAGATTTTTTTTACCATGATGTCTCCTTTGTCATTACAATTTGGAATCAGTCGTCAGGGAACAGGGATATACCCCGCATACCATAACCCCGCCAGCAGAATCAGAACCAGGCATAAAACGGCATAAAGCGGCCAGGGTTTCTTTTTTTCCGCAAAGGGATCATTCAATGAGCGCTCGGAGCCGGGCGCGATCTTTGCCACGCCGGTCAGGGCCGTCCCGAAGGGAATATTGATTTTTGCCCGGGTATTGACGGCCCAGCCGTTGGCGTCGAGGATGGGCGCAAGGTTCCGCTGGCGCAGTTTGAGCCAGGCCAGAATCATGGAGGGAACCGAAACGGCCAGGATGACAAAGGCCACCGCCAGAGGCATCTGCCACCATTTTAATGATAAAAAGCCCGTTGCCAGAGCCGCGATTGCCGTGCCGATGGCGCCGATTGCCAGGCCGATGGCAGCAAAAATTCCCGCGAACCGGGCGATATCAAACGGCGCGGCAGGTGATTTCGCGCCGGCTTCCACTTTGGCGCCCGCATCGGCGATGCCGGCGGCGGATTTTTCTTCAATGGCCTTGTCCCGGGCCGCGGCCATTTTTTCGATCTGCTGGCTGATCATTCTGGCGACCCGTTTATAAGGCGACCAGAACGCCTGGCGGATGCTGATGGGGTGCTCAATGATCTTGACGATGGTGGCGTCCCAGTCCCGGCCCTTTCGGTCATAAAACACCCCGTTTCGGCCCACCATCAGATTGTCGCTGTCGCCGTCGGTAAATGCCGCGGCGATGGTCATCTGTTCGGCGCCTCCCCGACGCGCGCAGCGGCAATAGACCAGATAGGTAAGACTCAGATGGGCCAGGGCGCTGTGTTTGTCGATATCTTCCACCCTTACGCACAGGTCGCAGTTTCGGCTGTCCAGAAACAGGGTGCCGGCCTGGAATATGGCTTTGGTTTTCCAGGTATAAAAATCCCGCAGGGACACGAAATTATTGAGCAGGGTCATCAGGTCCCGGC
>CAYZXZ010000269.1:0-2227 GCA_964481615.1 uncultured Desulfobacteraceae bacterium
TAAGGTAGGCGGCGGCGGTCAGGCCCGCCGGGCCGGCGCCGATGATGGCGATTTTTTCATCCCGCTTTTTAGGTGCGGTTTCCTCTGTGGTTTCCGCAGCAGTTTCCACGGCCGGGGTTTCCCCCTGCTCCCGTTCCCAATCGGCCAGGAACCGGTGGAGCTCGCGGATGGCAAGGGATTGATCATGGTCGCCCCGGGTGCATTCCCCTTCGCAGGGATGGTGGCAGACCCGGCCGCAGACTGCGGGAAAAGGGTGGTCTTCCCGGAACAGTTCAATGGCTTCTTTGTATTTGCCCTGGTTAATTAAGGCGATATAGCCCTGGATGCTGACATGGGCCGGGCAGGTGGCCTTGCAGGGCGCGGTGCCCCGCTTGGTGATGGCATAGGCCCCTGGAATGGCCTGGGCATATTTTTTAAACGCGGCCCGCCGGAGGGAAAGGAACTTGTCGTATTCATTGGAGACTTCAATGGGGCAGACCTTGGCGCATTCCCCGCAGGACGTGCATTTGGTGGTATCGATATACCGGGGTTCCTGGCGGATTCGTGCCGAAAACCGGCCGGGTTCGCCGTTTAATGAGAGCAGTTCCGTTGTGGTCAGAAGTTCAATGTTTAAGTGCCGGCCGACCTCGACCAGTTTGGGCGAGATGACTCACATGGCACAGTCGTTGGTGGGAAAGGTCTTGTCGAGCTGGGACATGGTGCCGCCGATGGCCGATGTTTTCTCGACAAGATAGACATAATAGCCCGAATTGGCCAGATCAATGGCGGACTGCATGCCGGCGATGCCGCCGCCGACGACCATTGCCGAGCCGATGGGATCTGTTTTCGCGTGTTGCGGATCGGATTCAACCGTGTGCGTCATTCCGTACTCCTTAAATGCAATTTTATTGAAATGCCATGATTAATCTGTATCCGGTGCTTGGTGTGCAATCAGTGTTTCAAAAGAAAAAAGGTACCTACTAAAAAAAAAGATGCCTGTCAATAGATGCGGGCGGGAAAAAATGAACCATATGCAAATAATCGCAAATGAGATATATCTCATTTGCGATTATTGTTTGACAATCTCTCGGTGATTCCATTAAAGATGATGTCAATACAGTACACACATGGCCTGATGCGGTCCATACCCGAATCTTTTACCGCTGAAATTTTTATCTTGACATATGATGACACAATGTGGCATCGTGTGTCAACCCGATAACGCCATCGGTCCGACAGCATGGCAGGCGTGCCGTGTCCGGCCTGAAAACGGCATGCAACATCTTAATAAAAGGAAAAGAATGAAAACAAAAACGCATGGCATACAATGGATGGTTCGGGTTGCGGTGATATTTTTCGGAATGGTTTTCCTGATGCCGGTCCTTCCGGCAATTGCGGCGACCGGGTGAGATAATCCAGAGCTGACCGTGAATGTCAGCCCGGCAGGAGGAGGCACGATCACTTCCCCTGAGTTTTCGACCCCTGTGATCGAATATCCGACAATTTATACATGCAGTTTATCCTATACGCTGACCGCGGTGCCCAATGACGCAGTTGGATACAAGTTTGACCGATGGACCGGGGATTTCAGCGGTACAACCAATCCCATGACGATATCGGTCAGTGACGGGGTCAAATCCGTGACCGCGGTTTTCGCTTTCAAACCAGAAGCGGTCAACCTGGCCGGGGCCAGGAACCTGATCAACAACCAGCCTAGACCACTGATCCTTGATGTCAGCTCATCGGATAATTTCAACAACAGCCATATACTCTGCGCCAGGAATTATCCCTGGAGCACCACGACAAAACAGTTCGAGGTCGACATCACTGATTTGTATCCCTACAAAAACAGCAAGATTCTGATTTATGACCAGACCGGGGGCAGGAGCAGGGCCGCGGCCGATTATCTTGCGGCAAGTGGGTTTGCCTATATTTATCATATGACCGCGGGTCTGAACGACTGGATCGCCGCGGGATATGATACCTACGTGCCAGCCGAAGACGCCGACATCTGCACTTCCATTGCGCCCATGGCCGATGCCGACACCGACCAGACCGTCACCGGGGGGGTCAGGGTCACCTTGGATGGATCCGGATCAGCCGATCCCGGCAGCGGGGCATTAACCTATGCATGGACCCAGTTCAAGGGATCTCCCACCGTGGCGTTGACCAATGCAGACAAGGCTCGTGCCACTTTCACGTCGCCCGTCCCGACCAGCGGCGATATCGAGATGGTCTTTCATTTGAC
>CAYZXZ010000270.1:0-2201 GCA_964481615.1 uncultured Desulfobacteraceae bacterium
CTATAAAAAATTCAGCATGAAATGTCAAGAATAATCTTTACAAAGTCAAAATAATCAATGCTTTATTCATATTCTCCTCCGGATTGGGATAAGTTTCTCAGCATAATTTTGATTCTGGCTGTATTGATCGCTATGTCGTTTTTTATTCCGGATTGGTTACTGCAATGATGAAACCATAAACACTTCCAGGAGATCAAAGATCCAAGAAGCGACAACAAACGGCAATAACGGCGATCCCGGAACTCCTTAAACTTCTTGAAATAAGAGGATGCATCGTAACCATTGATGCGATGGGATGTCAGAAGCATATTGCTGAAACGATTATTGACAACGGTAAAAATGTTTCACGTTAAAGCCGTCATACCGGGTTTTATACAACTCAGTCAGTTGCATCACTTCATCGACCGGCACCCGACGGTGGGATGCCTGGGACAGTCGTTTGTCGATCAACCCCTCCATTCCGTCTTCATCATATCGGTCGATATACCGGCGAAATGTCCGGTCACAAACCCCAAGCAATCGGCCGGCCTCCTCCTGGCTGATTCTTTTGTTTAACCAATCCCCGTAAATCTCTTCAAATCGCATTTTCCGGATCTCCTGCAGCAATTTTGTCCGTTTCATGGATACCTCCTCCTTGGTATCCACAGTACTTATCTAAACCGGACAAATCATGTGCTACATAACCGGACAGTTTATTTGCTTCTGACACTTCTGACACAGAAGGTTGACATGCGGGCCAATTCATGAAACGTTTTTCAAAAGGAGAGTCAATTTCTCTGAGTAACCGAAAAACAGTGGATTTTTTTATGGACTCACCAGGCGATGGAGGTACAATTTATGGCTCTGGCTTTGAGTGAACGGAGAGCGTGGGTCTCGCAATCCGAGATCCGGAACATGACCATTCAATGCGAACCTGTGGGCGGGATTAACCTGGCCCAGGGATTGTGCGACACGGAAGTTCCCGGTGATGTGATGACCGGCGCGCACGACGCCATTGAGGCGGGCATTAATGTCTATACCCGCTATGACGGTCTTTCCGAACTGCGCGAAGCCATTGCCGCCAAACACCGGCGGTTTTACGGCATGGAAGCGGACCCGGAAAAAGAAATCGTGGTGACCTTCGGCGCCACGGGCGCGTTTTACTGTGCGTGCCTGGCGCTTTTAAACCCAGGCGATGAGGTTATCGTCTTCGAACCGTATTACGGGTATCATCTCAGCACCATCACTGCGGTTCAGGCCAGGCCGGTGTATGTCCGGACCACGCCGCCGGACTGGCGTTTCAGCATGGATGACCTGGAAAGGGCGACTTTTTAGTATTTTTATGCCCAATAAATTGCGGATTCAGGTGACATCCTGAAAACAGATTTGAATCCTATCGTTTGAAAATAATACGAACCGATTGGAGCACCTTATGACACAATGGCATCCCGGCAAACTTCTGGCCCTGTCCGGCCAGTATTGGCAGACCTGCACGCTTCATGCCGGCGTCAAGCTGGAAATCTTTTCAGTAATCGGCGGCATTCCCAAATCCAGTGCGGACGTCGCCTCCGCCATCGGCGCGGACCCGGACGGCATTGAGCGGCTGCTAAACGCTCTCGCGGCCATGAATCTGCTGATAAAGGACAGGCATCTGTTCGCCAATACCGAAGACAGCGCCCGCTTCCTGGACAAAAACAATTCACAATATATCGGTTACATGATCATGCACCATTATTTTCTGATGGATTCATGGAACCGGTTGAGCGACGCGGTTGTGGGCGGAGGACCGGTCGGGGATCGCGCTTCTTTTTCGGAAACGGCCCGGGAGAGTTTCCTGATGGGAATGTTCAACATGGCCATGGGCATTGCCCCGGGCCTTACGAACGCCATCGATCTTACCGGCCGTCGCCATCTGCTCGATCTGGGGGGCGGTCCGGGCACCTATGCCGTTCATTTCGCCCTGAAAAATCCGGATCTGGAGGCCACGGTTCTGGACCTGCCCACTACCCGTCCCTTTGCCGAAAAAATTATCAACCGTTTCAATATCGGCGACCGGGTTCGTTTTGTGGGCGCGGATTACACCGTCGACACCCTGGATGGGCATTATGATGTGGCCTGGCTTTCTCATATTCTCCATGCCGAAGGCCCACAAACTTGTCGACGGTTGCTCGACAAGGCCATCGGCGTTCTGGAGTCCGGCGGCCTGCTTCTGATTCATGAAT
>CAYZXZ010000271.1:0-2178 GCA_964481615.1 uncultured Desulfobacteraceae bacterium
ATGATCTCAAGGAAGTGCTGATATACCCCGCCGAATAAATTGCAAAGGGGGGGGGCCGGATGAGCATCCGGCCCCCCTCTTCAAACGAGAAAAAAGTCAACCTTCCTGCAGCGCATCAACCATTGATCCCGTCATCAGCGGAGGTTCTCATGAGAATCAAAGCCATTGAACTCTTCCACGTATCGATCCCTCTGGCGAAAACCTTCTGGCCCACCTGGATTCCGGGCTATCCCCAGACGAAGGGATCACCGGGTATTCGGCAGGCACGGCCATGGGAAAGGAACGCCAGGGCCTGGGCGATCTTCTGGGCGGCTATCTCATTGGCGCGGACCCCACGGATATCGACCGGATTCAGAGTCTGCTCAAGCAGGCCGGATTTCTGGGCTGGCGTAATTTCTGGATTGAACCGGCGTGCTGGGACATTATTGGGAAAAAAGAGGGGAAACCGGTTTACGAACTCCTGGGCGGAAAAGCCAGGCCCATTGACGCGTACCTGTCCACCGGAGAGATGCATGCTCCGGAAAAACGGGTGGAAGAGCTTCTTGCGCAAAAGGAGAGAGGATTTCAAACCGCCAAGCTGCGCGTCAAAAACAGGGACCTTCACGAAGACATCCGGCATATCGAGGTCATAAGGAAAGGGGTCGGCGATCAATTAAAACTGGGCGTTGACGCCAACCAGGGGTGGCTGGTCTCTATCGTGGACCGAATCCCGGCCTGGGATTTCAACCGGGCCCGTGATTTTGCGTCCGCGTGCGCGGACAACGACATCGAGTGGCTGGAGGAACCGCTGGATTCCAGAGATTATGACGGCAACGCTGCCCTCAAGAAAACCGCCCGGGTTAAAATATCCGGCGCGGAACTCAACTACGGGTGGGATGAGATCAAGATCATGTTTGAAAAGGACTGTTTTCATATCTACCAGCCGGACGCGGTGTTTGCGGGGGGCATCGCCCAGGTTAAAACCGTCATCGACGCCTGCAAAACCCACGACAGGGAATATTCCCCCCACACCTGGACCAACGGCATCGGTTTTTATATCAACTGGAACCTGGCCCTGGCCAACCGGGGCGGGACCCATCCATTGGAATATCCCCTTGAGGAACCTTCCTGGATACCCGAATTCCGAGAAGGCATCATCGATCCCATTCTGCCGGATAAAAACGGCCAGCTCCAGCCCTTCACCCGGCCGGGGCTCGGTTTTGAAATCAACCCCAAGCTGTTGAAAAAATACGGCACGCGGTTCTACAAGCTTACCGAACTGGGCCTTAAGATCAAGGTCATCCTGGAAAAAGGGCTCAAGGCGGCTCTGGAAATCAAAAAGCGTAAGGAAAGCCGGTAGGAACGGATTTAGTTTGAGTTTTGATTGAATCCAACGGGCTTTTAACGCCGAGTCGATTTTTTCTGGCAACATGTGTATAAATCATTGTGGTCTGAACACTTACATGTCCCAATAGATCCTGAATGGTTCGAATATCATAGCCGTTTTCAAGCATATGGGTGGCGAAGCTGTGGCGCAGGGTATGGACCGTGACATGCTTCACCAGTTTTGCTTTACGGGCTGCCCCACGTATTTTTCGCTGCAGAACAGTCGGATACAGGTGATGCCGCCGGAGAATACGCGTCCGGGGGTCTATCGATAATGATCGCGACGGGAACACCCATTGCCAGCCCCATTCCTTTCCGGCATTCGGATATTTGCGTTCCAGGGCGTTCGGCAGAAATACGCCGGCCACGTCATTTTGACGATCGACGTCATATAAATCGCGCACTTCCTTCAGGTGATGATCCAGATCCTGTTTTAAATTTTCCGGAAGAACCGTCATGCGGTCTTTATCGCCTTTTCCGGATTTCACGGTCAGGAGATTGGTTTCAAAATCAATGTCCTTTACCCGAAGGTTCAGGCATTCCTGAAGCCTCAACCCCGCCCCGTAAATCAGCTGGGCCATTAACAACGCGGTGCCGTCCAGGTATTCAAAAAGCGACAGGATTTCCCGGCGGGTCAGGACGGCGGGGATTCTTCTTTTCCGATGGGCCCGGACAACATGGGAAATATCATCCAGGTCCTTGTTCAGGACATGCCGGTAGAAAAACAATAGGGCGTTAAATGCCTGATTCTGCGTAGACGGGGAGACATTTTTTTCAGCCGCGAGATGGGTTAAAAAATGTTGCACATGGGAG
>CAYZXZ010000272.1:0-2130 GCA_964481615.1 uncultured Desulfobacteraceae bacterium
CGAGCGACACGAAAGGCAGAACATTCAAATGGTTATGAACATTTTCATATAAAACAAAGAAAAGAGGTGAGCATGCCGGGAAAAAAAACCACATCCGATGACAGCGGCGCGAAAACCTCAAAACGCCGGAAAACCGGCCTGGGAATGGGCCTGGACGCGCTTTTTCCGGATATCGGCCTGCGCAGGGAGAGTCTGCCGGAAAATTTTTTCGAGTGTGACATCGAACGGATCCGGCCCAATCCCTTTCAGCCCCGTCGGCACTTTCCGGAAAACGAGATGGCCGAGCTCGCCGAATCGATCCGCTCCCAGGGGGTGCTGCAGCCGCTTCTGGTGCGCCAGGCCGGAGACGACTACGAGCTGATCGCCGGAGAACGCAGGCTCCGGGCCGCCAAACTGGCGGGCCTTTTTAAGATCCCGGTGATGGTAAAAGAGATCGCGGATGAATCCCTGCTCGAAATTTCCATCATCGAAAATATCCAGCGCCAGGACCTCAACCCCATCGAGGAGGCCGAAGCCTACCAGCGGCTGCTGGAGGAGTTTCACCTGACCCAGGAGCAGATCGCCGACCGGGTGGGAAAAAACCGGTCCACGGTGGCAAACTTCATCCGGCTTAATCAGCTTTCCCCTGATATCAAGGCGTCGGTCCGTGACGGACTTTTAAGCATGGGGCATGCCCGGGCCATTCTCGGGGCCGAGACCACGGCCCTGCAGCGGGAAGCATGGAAACTGGTTATTTTAAAGGAATTAACGGTCCGGGAAACGGAAAAGCTGATCCATCGTTTAAACACGGCCCGCAGGCAGACAAAGGATACCGAAACATCCGCGCCCGCCGAAAAGATCTATTTTGAAAGCGTTGCTCAGGATCTTTCCCGGCGTTTCGGGACCCGGGTCCAGATCCGGCGCCGGGGTAAAAAGGGCAAACTTGAAATCGAATTTTACTCGGATGAGGATCTTGACCGTCTTCTGGGCCTGATCAAGACAGGTTGATCATGACGGTTCATATTATTATCGATGGATATAACCTGATCCGCCAGTCCCCGTCCCTGGAAAAAATCGACCGCCATGACCTTCAGCGGGGCCGGGAGGTACTTATCGATCGCTTGGCCGCATACAAAAAGGTCAAGGGGTATCCGGTCACCGTGGTATTTGACGGAGCCGACGCATTACCCGGCATGAATGCGTCCGATCGGGAAAAAGGGATCCGTGTGCGATTTTCCAGGCACGGCGAAACCGCTGACGCGGTCATCAAACGCATGGCGGCCCGGGAGAAGGAAAAGGCTCTTGTCGTGAGTTCGGATCACGCCGTGGCCGATTTTTGCTTATCTTGCGGCGCTTCAGTCGTCGGTTCCTGCGAATTTGAAGAGAAAATGGACCTGGCCGCGCAGATGGCGGCTGCGGGTAATGTCATGGGAAATGAGGCCGATGACGGATGGATGCCCACCACGCGGAAAAAAGGACCGTCCCGCCGCGCGCCCAAGCGGGAACGCCGGCAGCGGCAGCGGATAATGAAAATATAGAGACGCAAGGCCATCAATTAAAGGAATCAATAAAAACAGCAGGTAATGCGGAATGCTCAGGATTTGTGTGATCGACGGACAGGGGGGCGGCATCGGGGCCGCGGTCATCAAACGGCTGCGGGATGTTTTTGAGGACCGGGCCGATATCATCGCCCTTGGCACCAATGCCATCGCCACGTCCCAGATGCTTAAGGCCCGGGCCAACCGAGGGGCTTCCGGTGAAAACGCTATCGTGCGCACCGTGGCAATCGCGGATCTGGTCATCGCGCCCGTCAGCATGGTCATGGCCCATGCCATGATGGGGGAGGTCACGCCCCGCATGGCCGAAGCCGTGGCATCATGCCCGGCCCGGAAATACCTGGTCCCTCTGTTTCAGGAAAACATGGAGATCGTCGGCCTGGCGCCCTGTCCCCTGCCGCACCTGATCGACGCGCTGGTCGAGGCGTGCCTTGCTGATAATGCCGGACTGGCGGATAAATCCCGTTGAAACAAGTTGTTTTTTATGAAAGCATCCGTAATGACGGGTGCGTAAAAAAAGCAAACAATAATGCAAGAGGGTATCAAATATGTGTGAAGCCAGTGCCTATCTTATTGACGGAGAAAAACAGGAACT
>CAYZXZ010000273.1:0-2102 GCA_964481615.1 uncultured Desulfobacteraceae bacterium
GAAACGCATTGAAAACATACGCTCCCTGATCCCCGAAGCCATGCAGTATTACAAACAATGAGCCGACGGTTTTCCCCTCGCCCATCGCGGCACCGATCATCTATCCTCCGCACGTTGGGCTGGAAATATAAATTTTCAGCCTTTGACCTAAGTCAAGGAAGTTTCCCACGAGAAGCGGTTAAAAAGAAATCAAAACGACGGAGCGGACGGTTGACGATCATCCATTCTTTAAACCGAAACAACACGAAAGGAGAACGATCATGTTTTGTTTTCAATGCGAACAGACGGCAAAAGGTGAAGGATGTACCAAGATAGGCGTGTGTGGGAAACAGCCCGATGCGGCGGCCCTTCAGGACCTGCTGATTTATGCGGCCAAGGGCCTGTCGCTGATGGCCCAGGAAGGCCGGAAAGTCGGCATCAGGGACGAGGCCATTGACCGATTTGCGTGCAAGGCGATTTTTTCCACCCTGACCAATGTTGATTTTGACCCGGCCCGACTGGAGGCTCTGATCCGTAAGACGGTTGCCCATCGAAAGGCCCTGAAAACAAAAATCGATGGTGCAGGCGGATGGACCGATTATTCCGACGGACCGGCCACTTTTACGCCGGCCGATACCACCGAAGCCCTTGTGGTCCAGGGCGAGGCAGTCGGAATCAAATCCCGGTCCGATATCAACCCGGATATCCTTTCTCTACAGGAAATCATCGTTTACGGCATCAAGGGCATTGCCGCCTACGCGGATCACGCGGCCATTCTCGGCCAAACCGATGCGGCGGTATTTGATTTTATTCACGAGGGGCTGGCCGCCACTCTCGACAATACCAAAACCGCCGACGAACTGCTGTGCCTTGTGCTCAAATGCGGCGAAATCAACCTCAAGGCCATGGAGCTCCTGGATGCAGCCAATACCGGAAAATACGGTCATCCTGTTCCAACGGCCGTACCCCTGGGCACGAAAAAAGGAAAGGCCGTACTTGTTTCCGGCCATGACCTCAAGGACATGGAGGAAATCCTCAAGCAGACCGAAGGAAAAGGGATCAACGTCTACACCCACGGTGAAATGCTCCCCTGCCATGGATACCCGGAGCTGAAAAAATACAGTCATTTTTACAGCCATTACGGCACGGCCTGGCAGAACCAGGCAAAGGAATTCGCCGAATTCCCCGGGGCCATCATCATGACCACCAACTGCATCCAGAAACCCAAAGAAGCCTACCAGAACAACATCTTCACCACCGGGCTGGTTGGATGGCCCGGCGTGACTCATATCGCGGACAAGAATTTCACACCCGCCATCAACAAGGCCCTGGAGATGAAGGGGTTTGAAGCGGACACCGACACCGGTACGGTCATGGTGGGTTTTGCCCGGAACGCGGTCATGGGCGTTGCCAGCGCGGTCATCGACGCGGTGAAAAACAAGCAGATCCGGCATTTCTTCCTGGTGGCCGGGTGCGACGGCGCCAAACCGGGCCGTAATTACTACACCGAATTCGTCGAAAAAATTCCCGCCGATTGCGTGGTGCTGACCCTGGCCTGCGGCAAATTCCGGTTCTTTGACAAGCAGCTCGGCGATATCGGCGACATTCCGCGCCTGCTGGACATCGGGCAGTGCAACGACGCCTATTCGGCTATCCAGATTGCCGTGGCCATAGCCAATGCCTTTGAATGCGGGGTCAACGACCTGCCGCTGTCCATGATCCTTTCCTGGTATGAGCAGAAGGCCGTGGCCATTCTGCTGACCCTGCTCTACCTGGGCATCAAGGACATCCGGCTCGGCCCGAGCCTGCCGGCGTTCATCACCCCCAACGTACTCAATATTCTGGTTGAAAAATTCAATATCATGCCGATTTCCACGCCGGACGAAGACCTCAAGGCCATCCTAGGATAAACGCACCGGCCGGAAGCGCCACAAAAACCATAAACCCCGCCCCTGGCCACACTGCCGGTGGCGGGGTTCCATAGCAACAAATAAAACGCTTGCAACAGACAGCTGTCCGGTTGAATGTATCCATTGGGAAGAGTAAAAAAAGAGAATGAAATGATCAAACTGGAGTTTCAGAGATAAGCGTTAATAGAGGGGGATAAACTTTTGCAGGGCGTG
>CAYZXZ010000274.1:0-2078 GCA_964481615.1 uncultured Desulfobacteraceae bacterium
CTAAATTTATAACAATCAGTTATTATTGATTATAATTTTTTCCGTTCAAACACTACCTAAAATGATTGAATTTGGTGATCTGCCCAAAACCGCCACCGGCAAAATACAGAAGTTCAAACTCCGGGAAAAAGAGTGGAGCGGTCGTGAGCGCAAAGTGGCCTGATTTTTTTGGGGGGACTATTTATCGACGATTTATCCCCATGCGCGTTTACTGCGATCAATTTTTCGGCGAACCGTTTCCCAGGTCCCGGTGGTCAGAAACGAGGACTCAAAACGCACCAGCATATCCTCAAACATGGCAAGGGGTACGGCAAAGGAAATCTCATCGGTCTTAAAGAATTTTCGGGCCGACGGGTCCCATCCGCCCACAACGGCCTTATTTTTGCCCTGGGCGAGAAATTTAAAGGGCCAGGTGATCAGGCCGGTGCAGGCCGCGCCCCAGGGCGATGCCACGACCTGGGTGTCGTTGGTCACAAACGCGGCAAGCTGGTGCAGACCGCTGATGCTCTCGGGCCGGGCGAAAAATGCGACAATCGTTGGTTTTTCGTTGTCCGCGAACTGGTTCAGCGGTTTGACGACACAGTATCTGGCTGGGGCCGTGGGCGGATCGATTTCATTAAAAATTTGCCGCAGGGCATCGGCAGATTCGCAGTAATGTTCGCCTTCCATCTGACCGGGGACGCCGGATGACACGTAATGGATTATGGTTTCGGCCTGGGGCTTCATGAAGCCCAGCCAGAAGGCGCCGCCGGCGCAGCCGAAATGTTCGGCGTCGAAAACCGCCGCGGTCTGTTTTTTGCGGGCCCGCCAGATATGACCGATCACGCAGGAAAAATTACCGAAAACCCCCTGCCAGTCAATCTGGTTCTGAATTTCCTTTTCCCTTGTGGGAAGGTCTGATTCTTTGGGAGAAAGGGCATCGACAGGGCGCTGATCGGTGTAGAAAATCCCCATGGGCGGCTCATCTATGCCCAGGATTTCCAGAAAACGGGGAAGCGGCTTGAGTATCTCGATATTCATCTTTTGCATGTATCCCTTAGTGAATATATTTTGACGCCCGCCATCAAACCTTGATCAGTTCATATTGACGGATACCCAGTCCGATTTCTTCGGCATAAGATAGCTGGTGTTCCCAGTCCACGTTGGGATAGATGCCCTTGAATTTATCCTCACCCGGGCCGGTGTTGGTCTGAAGACAGGTGTGGGGAAGGGCCGGTTCGCTGTTGACTAGATCGATGGATGCCTGGTCAATGGCCACGGGGTCGATGGATGCCACCACGCCGATGTCCCTGACAATGGGGGCGTCATTGTATGGATAGCAGTCGCAGGCCGGGGAAACGTGGTTGATGAAGGTGACAAACAGGGTTTTGCCGGTCTTGTGTTTCAAAACCCCAAAGGCGTATTCCACCATCCGCTCCAGAAAGACCGGGATGGACTGGTTCCACTGGATTTGTACAGCCTCGTTGGGGCAAACCAGGATACATTCCCCGCATCCGATGCATTTGCGCTGATCGATGATTGCTTTTTCCGTTTCCAGGGAAATGGCTTTTTGCGCGCAGTGAAGGAGGCATTCACCACAACCCACGCATTTTTTCTTAACGATTTTGGGCGAGAGCGTTGAATGCTGCTCCATTTTTCCACGGCGCGATGCGCATCCCATGCCGATGTTTTTGATGGCTCCGCCATAGCCGGACAGTTCATGCCCCTTGAAGTGCGCCACGGAGACCAGGGAGTCGGCATTGACGATTTCTGTTCCGATGTAAGCCTTCTTGATGTTTTTTTGGTTGATGGTCACGCCGGTTTCCGATCGGCCGCGCAGTCCGTCGGCGATGATCAGCGGCGCCTCCACCACTGCAAAGTCGAATCCGTTGCGGATGGCGGTCATCAGGTGGTGGACGGAATCTCCCCGGGTGCCGGCATAAAGGGTGTTGGCGTCTGTAAGAAAGGGGAACGCGCCGACGGACTTTATGCCGGCAACGATCTGGCGGATATAGACAGGCCGGATAAAGGCGGTGTTGCCCAGTTCACCGAAATGAAGCTTTACTGCGGTTAGGCCTCGCTTGCCCACCCGATCCGCA
>CAYZXZ010000275.1:0-2037 GCA_964481615.1 uncultured Desulfobacteraceae bacterium
ACCAAACATACTCTCACACTGCAACCTGTTTTGAATAGAATTGCCGTTCATAGACTCCGATGACTATAAGAGTTGACAGTAAAGATATTGAAAAAATAAAGCAAAACAACTCGGTGTAAAATATCAAAGTTATATCTCGGAAGTTATTCATCGAGTTGCAGAAGCATGAAAAATAAGATAATTTGTAACAAGCAGCTCGAACCGACGGCGAACAAGCTTGATCTTTTTTACAAAAGGTGGCTACCGGCACTGGTCAGGCGAATCGTTCTTATGATTCATAATATATTGCCAAATCAAAATAATAACAATAAGCGGTCGTTTCGGTTTTGAGCATGTGACAATTTAAAATCATAAGGACTATGGAATGAACAATCCACTCTCCTTTCAGGATCAGCGCACTTACGACACGTTCCACATGGGCCGGTCCTGCATGGATCTCTACAGCAATGATGTCGGGGCTGACTTTGTTCAGATCAAGAGCTTTGCCGCCTATGTGGGCGGGTCCCCCGCCAACATGAGCGTCGGGTGCCGCAGGTTGGGATTGACCTCAGGGTTATTGACCGCTTTCGGCGAGGATCCGGTGGGCGACTTCGTCGTCCATTTTCTGAGCGAAGAAGGGGTGGATATCCGCTACAGTCCCCGCAAACCAGGCCGGCGCACCAGCGTTGTCATTCTCGGGATCGAGCCCCCCGACAGATTTCCGATCGTCTTTTACCGGGAGAATTGCGCTGACATTGCTCTGGAGATTGACGATGTGTTATCAACTCCTATCAGGGACAGCCTTGTCTTTCAATTCGCCGGCACCAATCTGAGCAAAGAGCCGAGCAGGAGCGCCACTCTGTTTGCAGCGGATATCGCTAAAAAAGCGGGCACATCCATCGTCCTTGATTTGGACTTCCGGCCGGACCAATGGCAGGATCCGCGCGCTTACGGAGTTGCCGTTCGCTCCGTTCTCCATTGCGTGGATATCATCCTGGGCACTGAGGATGAGATTAATGCAGCCATGCTGACCGATCCCCATGCTGTCCGCCTTACCCATTCTCAGATGACCGATGCCCGGATCGCCGGGGATACGGCCGAACATGCTTGCGCCCTTATGGAATGCGGACCCCGGGTGGTAATGGAGAAGCGAGGCAAACTCGGTTGCCGAATTCATCAGCTTGGCAGCGAACCAGAGGACGTGCCGGGGTTTCCCGTGACCGTCCAGAACATTCTGGGGGCCGGAGACGCATTCGGCGCAGGCTTTCTGTATGGATATGTGAAAGGATGGAGCTTTCGGAAGGCGGCGCGGATGGGCAATGCCTGCGGCGCGATCGTTGTCAGCCGGCACGGTTGTTCGATCTCCATGCCTTTTTTGGACGAAGTGACCGCCTTTATAGATGAGCGGGGCGGGTGGTGATGGGTTTCGATCCCATTTTGAACTTCGAATGGTTGAATAAGAGGGGCGATCGGAATGGAAAGCGACATCTTAAACCGCTTTGATTTGAATGGAAAGGTGGCTGCCATCACAGGCGGCGGAGGCGAGCTGTGCGGCGTTATGGCTGAAGGGCTTGGTTCCATGGGTGTGAAAGTTGCCGTTTTGGATATTGATCCGGGAAAAGCCGAAGCGCGATCGCTGGCAGTCAACCGGGCGGGAGGCTCCGCCCAAGCATTCCAGTGTGACGTTCTGGACAAGGCTCAGATCCAGGCATGTTATGAGGCATTATGCAGTCTGTGGGGGGCGCCAGATTTTCTGATTAACGGGGCCGGTGGAAACGACCCACGGGCCAGCACCTCCGAGGAATTCCATCTCCCTACGGAATCCTCCGGGTCATCCGTTCAGTCGTTTTTCGATCTGGATCCCGCCGGGTTCCGTCAGGTCTTTAATCTCAATTTCATGTCCACCTTTCTCATGACACAGATTTTTTCGAAGGGGATGGTCAAGAAAGGGAAAGGGGCTATCCTCAACATCTCATCGATGAGCGCCTTTACGCCCCTCACCAAAGTGGCGGCCTATTCCGCGGCCAAGGCATCGGTGAGCAACTTCACACAATGGCT
>CAYZXZ010000276.1:0-2010 GCA_964481615.1 uncultured Desulfobacteraceae bacterium
CGGTTTAAGAGTGGAGACATAGAAGCAAATGAGCAATACGGCCAAATTGTTATTAAAAAAGCACTAACACAATATATGGTATGCACTTGAGTCATGTGTATACCCACGAAAAATATTTTTATTGACCTGAATTTGCGGTGTGATATTAGCGTTAGTGTCGTTTTCGCGTGGGGATGTAGCTCAGCTGGGAGAGCGCGGCGTTCGCAATGCCGAGGTCAGGGGTTCGATCCCCCTCATCTCCACCAGATTCACGGAAAAACCCCCGGACAGACAAAACGTGCTGATTTTAGCTTTTCCTGCCGTTCTTTACTCCTTCCGAGCGATCATGCGTTTCGGCGATAACCGAGGTTAAGATACCTTTCATGAAAAAAGGATTTCTCACCATGAAACGAAGTGCCGACACCGAAAGAACCACCCGGGAGACGAAAATCAAGGCCGCCATCAATCTGGACGGCACTGGCGCATATGATATTACGACGGGCATCCCGTTTTTCGATCATATGCTGACCCTGTTTTCGGTTCACGGGTTTTTTGATCTGACCGTCAACGCCGTCGGCGATATTGCAGTGGATCATCACCATACCGTCGAGGACGTCGGTCTGGTCATGGGGGATCTGATCGCCGCAGCTCTGGGCAACCGCAAGGGAATCCGACGATATGGTTTTGCCGAAGTCCCCATGGATGACGCGCTGACAGCGGTCACCATAGATCTTTCCAATCGCCCGTACCTGGTCTACCGGCTGCCGGAACATTTCGCGCATCGACAGGAAGGGCACACCGCTCTTTTTAAAGAGTTCTTCAGGGCGTTGGTGAATCGGTCTGGCATGAACATGCACGTCAATATCCGCTACGGAGACAACGATCACCATGTGATCGAGTCTGTTTTCAAAGCATTCGCCCGGTCACTGGACCAGGCCACGGGCATTGATGAACGCGTTGCCCGGGTGCTTTCATCCAAAGGCGTTTTGTAGCCATAAACCAAATTATATTTGGAATCGATCAAACCCATGATCATTATTCCGGCAATCGATATCAAGAATGGCAGATGCGTCCGGCTCCTTCAGGGCCGCATGGACGCCGAAACCGTTTTTTCAGATGATCCCGCGGCCATGGCGTCCCGATGGGAAAGTGCGGGCGCGGAGATCATTCATGTGGTGGATTTAGACGGCGCGGTGGAAAAGCGGCCGTGCAATCTTTCCGCCATTTCCGCCGTCATCGCGCGGGTTGCGGTGCCGATCCAGGTCGGTGGCGGGATCCGGGATATGGAAACCATTGAGATGTATGTTGATGCAGGTGTGAACCGAGTGGTCATCGGCACCGAAGCCGTGCGCAATCCGGATCTGGTAAAAACCGCATGCCGGAAGTTCCCGGAACGGATTGTCGTGGGAATCGACGCCAGGGACGGATTTGTCGCCATTGAAGGATGGACCATGGCCACCCGGGTGACGGCCGTTGAGCTGGCGAAAAGATTTGAGGACTGCGGGGCCGTGTCCATTAATTTTACCGACATCGAACGTGACGGCATGCGGACCGGGCCGAATATCAGGGAAACGGAAAAGCTGGCATCGGCCATCGACATCCCCGTGGTTGCATCTGGCGGAGTGTCTACATGGGCCGATATTGAAAACCTGCTCCCCCTTGAGCCTATCGGGGTTATCGGTGTCATCACCGGCCGGGCCATCTATGACGGCAGCCTTGATTTGCGTTCCGCCATCGATCGGTTAAAAAAATAAACTGTTTTTTTGTTTGACAATGACGTCTGGAATACCTAGTTTATCTCGATAACCAATATATTTGAAAGCATCGATTGGCCATATCTTATTCCATTTTGTATTCAAGATGACATCAAGGCGGCAAGGAGGAGGCTCCTCGACTTACTGCCAGTAAGTCGAGGAACCGACGACGCGGCCAACACAGATGCCGCTTGAATGCGAATTGGAATTACAGTGGCTGCGATTGGCAAGATCCGGGCGTGGACTTTTTCCGCCATAACACGAAAATTATCCTATT
>CAYZXZ010000277.1:0-2002 GCA_964481615.1 uncultured Desulfobacteraceae bacterium
TCGCTGCGGCTGCAGCGGCCATGGCGTTGTCGGCTTTCAGGGAGACTTCGTCAACCTGGGCCTGGAGCGTTTGCACCTGGGCAGTGGTGGCGCAACCGCTGGCCATAAACGCCAGGGCCATCAGAACGATGCAGACACGAAATACTTTGGATCCTTTGAGATTCTTCATTTTTACTTCTCCTTTGCTTTGTTATTATATGTTTAGCGAACGGTAACGAATCACGACATCCTGAAATTTCCGGTTAGCCGTCACCCCCTTTCGTAACTGATCCAACGGGAAATGGCACACCATTTTTTTCTTTAACAGCTCGGATCACCTCATCCTGCTGTACATGCTCCCAGAGTCCTTTTTGTTTGATCAGAGCCTCGGTGTGATGGAGGATGTCAGGTATCCGTTCGTAAATATCCGGGTGGATCTCCAGGTAAATCAAACCGTTTTCAATGCCGACCTTGACCGGTTCGTAGATCACCTCCACATGGGCGCCGATGCTGACTTCCTTGTAAAATTGTGAAATATGTTCCGGGTACATCCGGAGGCACCCCCGGCTGACCAGCCTGCCCACCCCCCATGGACGGTTGGTGCCATGAATCCCGATATGCTTGGCCGATAATCCGACCCAGTAATCGCCCAGGGGATTATCCGGCCCCGGCGGCACCGGCGTTTTGCCGTATTCCTCCCATGCCGACGGCGGCGGCATCCATATGGGGTTCGTTTGTTGGGTCACCACGCGGTATGAACCCACGGGTGTTTCAAACCCCTCGCGGCCGAGGCCCAGCGGATAAGTTTTTACCATACCAATTTTTTTCATGAAAAGATAGAGCCGCATCTCCGGGATGTTGATGACCACTTCCTCATGCCGTGTCGTGGGCAGGACCCAGCGGCTCGGAATGGTCAGCCTTGTATCGGTTTTCGGCACCCACGGGTCGACATCCGGATAATAAAGGGCGATTTCATTGTATCCTAGCCCGTAATCCCGAGCTACATCCAGCAGGGTCTCCTTGTAGCCGACGGTATGATATTGAAAAAATCCGATCACGCTGCGTTCGGTTTCCATTGCCGCCGGTCCGGGTGTAAACGTGTACTGGAAAGAAGCGGCCGTCGCTGACCCGCAAATGCCGATCAGAATCAGAAAGAGGATGAATCCATTTTTATTCATTTTTATTCCATCAAGGATTTCGGCCAGTTTTGTGCCGCTTTTTAATAATCTTTTGCGCCAAGGTTCATAGAAGCATTTTTAAATATTAAAATATTGTAGCCGCCTGTTGTCAATGATAATCATTATGTTTGGAAATATTCATATAAAAAACCCAATGCACTATCTATACCATAAAGTTAATTGCCTGATATCATGATTTATGATAATAACAAGAAAAAAATAAAGAATTGATGGTTCCGATTTTTTCGGAAAAGCGGAATTACTGGTTCCGATATGGAAAAATGAAACATATTCTGAGTGTTTCCAAAAACAGCGAAGATATTGAACAGGTCCGGCTGGCGTTATATATATGGAAAACCGTCCATGACGATGGAAAACAATAAACTTCAGATAACCGCCGTGGGTGTCGTTATTCCCGTGGAGTGGGATGAAAAGGGGACCCACCCCCCGGGCTTTTGCCGTATCGACATATAAAGAACAAGAATATCTGATCGACAATCTGACCGTGTCCGGCCGTCGGCTGATGAAGCAGGTTCACCGGAAGATCAGGGTGACCGGAACACTGGGGTTGGTTGTCAACAACCGCAGGGTGATTACGGTGAATCGTTTTGAGCGGATATGAAGGTTTTTCGGTGGCGACTGTCACGAAGCCATCCGTAGGTAAAGGATGAATAAAATGAACACCGCCAGCATGCGGATGTTTCCGGCCGGAATGCTGTTGATAGCGCTTTTGGCATTGGGCGCGTGTTTTTCGGAAGATACGGCCGCAGTCCCGGTTCCGGAAAAAGGAACCCGCCACCGGATATTTGATATACTAAGGCGAGCATAATTGTATGGACATGACC
>CAYZXZ010000278.1:0-1995 GCA_964481615.1 uncultured Desulfobacteraceae bacterium
CGGCCTTCATTCTGAATTTACCTGTTGCGATAATTGATTTTTCTGATATTAGTTATATTAGTTAGCGATAAAAAAATCGATGAAATGATAAAAATCCGATTTTGCGTGCTTTGCAAAGATCAGAATAAAAGGATTATATGCGTTCGTAAGGTTTAACCGGTTGTCTAATGCGGATGCCTTCGTTTTGACGGCGTCTGCGGCGCGATATTCGGAATAATTCAGCATACGGGGGTTCAGATGAGAAGAAAAAAGAGGTTGATGGCGGCTGCGATTGTTTTGATGGTATTTTTTGTCCAAGGGAGCCTGACAACGGTTTTCAGCGCTGATTCGCTGAAGGTGTCCCATATCCGGGCAATGGTCTCCGAAAAGGGAAGCACCGTCTATTCCGTGTCGGTCCTGGCCAATGTTTCCAATGAGGGGGAATCCGGCAACATCATGATTGAAGTCGTCGCCGTGGACAAGGTCGGATTTCAGGTTGGAAGCGCCGTATTGAGCGGTCCTGTTGATCAGGGAAAGCCCCGGGTGTTGTCAACCATCATCCAGATGCAGAAGGAAGTCTTTGAAAGCATCGATCACTGGGAGTGGAAAAAACCTTAGGAGCCGGAATTCTTTACCGACCGGTCATTGAAAAGGAGAATGACCATGATGGCGCGATATACCCAATGGATGGCAGCCACGTTTCTCATTCTGATATGGGTACTGGTGGGATGCGGCGGCACGCAAAAGATTCTGATCACCGACGGCTCCCTTGCGGCAATCCGTTTGCCGGCGCCCCAGACCACAGGGGGAAAACCCTTGATGGAAGCCCTACGGGATCGCAACTCCAGCCGTGATTTCAGCCCCGTGCCATTGCCGGAGCAGGTCTTGTCCAATCTGCTGTGGGCGGCTTTCGGCATCAACCGCCCGGAATCCGGGAAACGCACGGCCCCTTCCGCTCTGAACTGGCAGGAGACGGATATTTATGCTTTCACATCCCAGGGAGCCTATTGGTATGATGCCAAGGAAAACGCGCTGCTGCCGGTGGCGGCCGGCGATCATCGCGGCGCGACCGGTTCCATACTCCAGCCCTTTGTTAAGAAAGCGCCGCTCAACCTGGTTTACGTGGTGGATGCGTCTCGGTCCGGCATGGTGGGCAAAATGATAAACACGGCCGACCGGGATATGTTTTCAGACACGGCGGTGGGTTTTATCAGCCAGAACGTATACCTCTACTGCGCCTCGGAAGGCCTTGCCACGGTGGTGCGGGGCATGGTGGACCGGGAGGCGCTGACGGCGCTATTGAAGCTTAAGCCGGAACAGCGCATCATTTTGGCGCAGTCCGTCGGCTATCCCGCGGAATAGAAGGAAAAGGGACTTTAATACTGATAACTAATTAAAATTGTAATAAAATATGGTGGAAGCTCATGGGAATCGAGCCCAAACGACAATTTTTAATTGATTGATTATTCATCGTTTTTTGCTACCCTAATAACCTTCGGGACCAAACGGGGACCAGATTCCATTAATTGCCGCTTTAAATCCAGCTCCACCTTGGCATATTTTTTGACCGATCCGGCATTGGCATGATCCGTGATGATCTGGATCTGGCCAAGTGTCAAGCCCTTCTCATTTAAATACTGGCTGCATGTGCTGTGCTTCAAACCGGAATACAGGTCAATATCTTCTCCGGCAGTTTTACAGGCGCGCCGCCAAAGGTTGTTGAGTGATTCAATCGTGTAACGTTTATCTTTAAACCGACTCCTGGGATTGGTGAAAACAAAAACGCTTTTCCGGTCCAGCCGCTTTAATTCCGGGATAAAACCATAATAGCATGGCACGATGTGAATTGCCCTTGTTTTTGTACTTTCCACCAGTTTCCGGGCCGAAAACGTCCGCCGAATCATGAACGCTTGATTAATCTCATCATAATCGTAAGCGGTTAATAAACCGCAGTCGCCTCTGCCCGTTCAATCTGCTCAGGCGTGAGATGTTGCGGCAGCAGGGCCTTATAGTCGG
>CAYZXZ010000279.1:0-1962 GCA_964481615.1 uncultured Desulfobacteraceae bacterium
CCCGCTCACGATCCCTTCGGGATCATTCGGGGCTTGCGGGTGATCCGCAGCAGCGATATTTGACGCGATAGAATTTCAGTTTATCAGAAATACCATGGAGGAATGTTTTGAACCCCATTAGCAACAAGAATCTGGCGCTGTGGGTCGTCATCGTTTTGATGATGATCATACTTTATAATATCTTTAATCAGCAGCAGCATCGTGAAACCGAGATCGGTTATTCGGAATTTTTGACCATGGTGGAAAGGGATCAGGTTTCGACCGTGGTGATCCAGGGAGACGAACTGATGGTCACCGGTCAGAACAACGAGCGGTTTCGTGTTTATACGCCCGGAGATGAAGGCCTGGTATCCATGCTGCGAAAAAATGATGTCGCCATCAAAGCCAAACCGCCCGAGGACACCCCGTGGTTCATCTCGGCCCTGGTATCCTGGTTTCCAATGATCCTTCTGATCGGGGTCTGGATTTATTTCATGCGGCAGATGCAGAGCGGCGGCGGCAAAGCCCTTTCCTTCGGGAAAAGCAGCGCCCGGATGCTGTCGGACCAGACAGAGAAAGTCACTTTTAATGATGTGGCCGGCGTGGACGAGGTAAAGGAAGAAGTGTTTGAAATCGTTAATTTTCTGAAAGATCCGAAAAAGTACACCCGGTTGGGCGGCCGGATACCCAAAGGGGTGTTGATGGTCGGAGCCCCGGGAACGGGAAAAACGCTGCTGGCACGGGCCATTGCCGGTGAGGCCGGGGTACCTTTCTTCAGCATCAGCGGGTCGGATTTCGTGGAAATGTTTGTGGGCGTGGGCGCGGCCCGGGTCAGGGATCTCTTTGTCCAGGGGAAAAAAAACGCCCCATGCATTATTTTCATCGATGAAATCGATGCTGTGGGACGGCATCGGGGGGCCGGGCTCGGGGGCGGACATGATGAGCGGGAACAAACCTTAAACCAGCTTCTTGTGGAAATGGACGGGTTCGAATCCAACGAAGGGGTGATCCTGATCGCCGCTACCAACCGTCCGGATGTTCTTGATCCGGCCCTGCTCCGACCAGGCCGATTCGATCGCCAGGTGGTTGTCCCCATGCCAGACATCAAGGGCCGCAGGCAGATTATCGATGTCTACATCAAAAGAAGCCCCGTGGATCCGGATGTGAACCCGGAAATTCTGGCCAAGGGGACTCCCGGTTTTTCCGGGGCGGATCTCGAGAACATGGTTAACGAGGCGGCCCTGATCGCTGCGAAAAAAAACAGGGAACGTCTGACCATGGTCGATTTCGAAGATGCCAAGGATAAAATCTATATGGGCGTTGAGCGGAAATCAAAGGTCATCAAAGAGGATGACAAGAAAACCACGGCATACCATGAAGCCGGACACGCCATCGTGGCCCGTTTCCTTCCGGGAACCGATACCATCAATAAAATCACAATTATTCCCAGGGGCCGGGCCGCCGGGGTGACCTGGTTTCTGCCCGAGGAAAGGGATTTCAAATACAAAGATCAGCTCATCAGCGACCTGGCCATCTCCATGGCCGGGCGGGTGGCGGAAGAACTGGTGTTCAATCGCATCAGCACCGGCGCGGCCAATGATATCAAACGCGCCACGGACCTGGCCAATCACATGATCCGGAACTGGGGGATGAGCGATGAACTCGGTCCGCTTTCCTATGCAAAGGAAGAAGAGCATATTTTCCTGGGACGCGAAATCGCCCAGCACCGCGATTATTCCGAGGAAACCGCCCGGACGATTGATCAGGAGATATCGCGTTTGATAAAGGCCAGTTACGAAGAGGCCACACGGATACTGAACGCCAATCTTGACATTCTCCACAAACTGGCGGACCGGCTGATCGAGGAGCGGTGGCCGGAGGAGCCCTCGGAGTCGCACGCCGGCGCCCTCCAGGTGAACGTCTCGCGGTTGCGCAAGTCCCTGGGCGCCGGAGCCGAGCTGCTGGCCACGCTTCCGACGGGCT
>CAYZXZ010000280.1:0-1959 GCA_964481615.1 uncultured Desulfobacteraceae bacterium
TCCGGTAGCGTGGGTCGATGCGGCTGATGGCCGACAGGGTGAAGGTCGTCACAATGGGAAAGATCAGGATGATCTGCCCGATGATTATGGCGTTGGGCGTATAGAGCAGATCAAGTGCGCCGAAGATGCCCCTCCTGGAGATGAAGGCATATACGAACAGGCCGATGACCACGGTGGGCAGCGAGAGCAGGGTGTTTAAAACAGTGATGACTGTCCGCTTGAGGGCGAATTCGCGCAGGGCGATCATTACTCCGGCGGGCATTCCCAGGATTCCTGCGATCAGAGTGGCGATCAGGCTGATTTTCAGCGATACCGATATGATGCCCAGAAGCTCGGCATCCAGGGAGACGATCAGCCGGATCGCCGATATCAGCCCTTCTGTGAACAAACCCATCTACAATCCTTTCGCCCTTCATGCTTTTGTAAAAGATGGTTGTATGACTACCGCTACTGATTATTTCGAGCCGGACCGGAAATAGCGTCCGGGAAAAAAAGCGACCGGCCGTGTATCTTGTATTCGGCGATCATGGCTTGGCCCTTGGGCGATATCATCCATTCGGCAAGCTGTCGAGCCATGTCGTATTTGACATGGGGATGTTTTTCCGGATTGACCGGGATGATGCCGTAAGGATTGGTTAAAACAGGGTCCCCTTCGCACAGGATTTCCAGATCCAGTCCCTGATTCCGACCCAGTTTGTATTCCAGGAAAGTGCCCCGGTCCGCCAGGGTATAGGCCTGCTTTTCCGCGGTCAGCGTCAGCGTGGCGCCCATGCCCTGGCCGATGGACAGGTAACGATCCCCCATGTCCGCCGGGAAGGTCAGGCTTCCGGCTGTGGTCTTGCTGGCCGCCAGTTGTTCTTTGGTTTCCGTTTTCAGGGTAACATCCGTTGTGCACCATATTTCCTGTTCCTTTATGTGGGTGCCGCTGTCGTCTCCCCGGGAAACGAAACCTGCCCCGGATCGAACGATTTTCTGAAAAGCGGCCGCAGCTTCGCGAACGCCTTTGATTCCGGCCGGATCGCCGGCGGGACCGATGATGATAAAATCGTTGTGCATCACCGCATACCGGCGGGTGCCGTAACCTTCTGCGACAAACCGGTTTTCAAGGTCGACGGCGTGAACGAAAATAATATCCACATTGCCGTCCATGCCATCCTGGATCGCGGCTCCGGTTCCCTTGGCGATAACCCGCACCGCTATCCCGGTATCTTCTCCAAATTCCGGCAGCAATACATCCAGCAACCCGGAATCCCGGGTGCTGGTGGTGGTGGACATTTTGATGCTTTTTCCCCGGGCATCGGCCGGACTGTTGAGTGCTGCCATGAGCATCATGGCGGATAACGTCAGTGTAATAAATCCCATGCTGGATTTTTTCATAATCGTACGGCTTTTAAATTGCATTGCGCTTCTCTTCTGGAATGGTATAAATTGAATCCATCAGCAAGACAGGTCATTTTTGTGTGACCCCTAAAAAATAAAACCGTCGGATCGCGTCCCGACGGCGGCCGGTGAACTGCAAAGATTGCCCCGCCGGGGAGGGTTCATGATCAAAATATAATGAATTCGATTTTTGTCAAAGGGTTTTCAGATTTTCACCGATCCGGCCCATGCATCGCACCAGAGAAGGAGAGATTTTGGCCAAACGACCCATTACACCGGCTTATGTTGTTTTTTACATTCTGTTTTCATCGGATACCTGGCGCATTGTGATGGGGATCATCCTTGCGGTTTTGCTGGTCCCCCATATCGTGAAACCTGAGATGGCGTCGACTGCCCGGGGATTGGTGTACATCATGGTCGCCACCATCGGGTATGCGGCATCCGGGATGCCTGCCAGCGGCATTACGAAAATCTTGAAACGCCTGATCCTTGAGGATAAGCTGTCATAGACCGTATTTTTCCATATTACTAATCCGGCCAAAAATAGGTTTACATTTCATAACTGATAACGTATACTTT
>CAYZXZ010000281.1:0-1920 GCA_964481615.1 uncultured Desulfobacteraceae bacterium
CACGCCGGAGCAGATTGAACGGGCGGAGGAGACTGCGGTTTATTAAACGCTTACCAGAATCGTGATGGTGCTCGATGGTGCGGGTTGGCATAGGGCCGGGACGCTTATGGTGCCAAAAAATATGAGGCTGGTTCCCCTGCCGCCCTATGCGCCGGAACTTAACCCGGTTGAACATTTATGGGACGAACTACGTGAGAAGAGCTTTGGCAATATCGTATTTGACAGTCTGGACGCCCTTGAGTCCCATCTGGAGGTTTCTCTGCGAGAGATGGAGTGCAACAAAAAACAAGTCCATTCAATCGTGGCATGGCCATGGATTATAAATTCACTATTGAATTAGAAATGGAATAAGATGTCCTAAAACGCATTTACCTGTCTATCACAAATCCGGCCGGGACCGGTTTACGATAACCAGCCCCGGCCGGACCCGCATATCTCAATTATTCTCCATCTGCACACACTGCCTTGATAAAGCACCCCTTACTGCCGCCGGCGCCGTCTTCCAATGCGCTCATGGGCATGGGCGGCTTGTCATGACTCGCGTCGGCGTGGGCGGTATCGATATCAGGCAGGATGCACGCCATCCATGTGCTGAATCGACCCCACAGGGAGCCTGCATCGTCGCCGCTATCAAGGGATCGAAGAGCCACAGACGCATCCGCCGGGAAGCAGAGGGTCACGTTGACCCCCTTGGCCCGCACCCAGTAGCCGTTGTAGGCCTCCAGAATAAACTCCGGATCATCCGATGCAACATAATCCCCGGCAGCCCAGGACCAGATGCGCACATCCAGATACGGGTTGTCCGGTGTCAGCAGCGCCACTGGCATGGGGCCGAAAACCATGTGGCCGGCGCTGTCCGTTGCCGAAACCACCAGGTCGCCCAAGGCGTAATGCCGTTCATTAGGCGGGGAGATCATGTTCCAGCCATCTCCATTGGCCGGGTTAAATCCCAAGCTCATGCAGAAATCCACGCCGGTGCTGACGGGTATCCCTTCGACACTCAGGTCAAGGCCTTCCCGGGCCAGGAACCAGTAGGAACGGCCTGGTTCAACTGAAAAATCAGGATATTCGCGGTATCCGCCCAGGACCGGATCATAGGTGCCGATCCGCAATAGGGTGGGATCATATCCGTCGGGCAGCAGGGGACCGAACACGAATGCGGCCGATGAAGGAATCGGCCAGGACACAAACGAAACCATCCGGTAATCCCCGATGTCCGTCCCCGGATCCACGGGCGGGATATTCTCGTCAACCAACGGCGTACCCACCACGAAAACCCCCATGTCCGACCATGTGTATTCACCGCTGCCCGTATCCTGATATCCGGCCCGCCAGGCGTATTTCACACCTGGCATAAGTCCGGAAACGGTATGGCTGATCAGGTCCGATTCGGTCTGAATTTCATAAACAATATCTGATGACCCGAACCGAGTCACCTGCCACCAGGTGCGGGTATGGGGATCGTTTTCAGGGTCCGCATACAACCCGGACAGGAGGGTCACGGGGCCGGGCGACACCACGCCGTCTTCCGACGGACCCACCAGCAGCGGCTTCTCCGGAGGATGATTGCCCGCATTTTCATCAAACAGGGCCGTAATGCTCATATCGGAAATCACATTCGTCACCGTCAAGGCGGCGTCCGTTCCACCGGCATCCCCGCTCCAGCCCGCAAAGGTATAGCCGGGATCAGCCACGGCCATCACCAGCACACAGTCGTTGCCTTTCTCAACGACCTGGACTGTTTCGCCGCTGATATGGCCGCCGGTTTCGGCGTTGAACCTGACCGTGTAAGTAACGGGTTCCTGTTCCCGGAAATCGGCGTAAATGGTCATGTTCGCTGTCACGTTCGTCACCGTCAGGGTGGCAACCGTTTCATCGGCATCCCCGCTCCAGCCGATAAATTCAAATCCTTCATCCGCC
>CAYZXZ010000282.1:0-1907 GCA_964481615.1 uncultured Desulfobacteraceae bacterium
GACGGACTCCGGGAGTCGTTCAACCGGACCGGAATCAGCCACATCCTGGCGATCTCCGGCCTGCATGTGGGCATCGTGGCATCGGCCGCGTTTTTTGCCTTCAACTGGCTGCTCTCTTTTGCCACGCCTCTGCTCTTTCGGGGATGGGTCCGGAAAGGGGCCGCCCTGCTGGCCATCGTGCCGGTGGTGTTTTACGGCATGCTGGCCGGGATGTCACCCTCCACCCAGCGGGCGGTCATCATGATATCGATTTTTCTGCTGACCTTCCTGCTGGAAAAGGACCATGAAATCTTCAATACACTGGCAATCGCCGGCCTGATCATTCTCATCATGGACCCGCCGGCTCTGTTTTCCATCTCCTTTCAACTGTCGTTTGCCGCGGTGCTGTCCATCCTCTATGGACTTGCAAAAACGCAAAAGGGCCTGCATCACGTCACGGCCCGGCTTCCTCGCCTGCTGGGGCCGCCGGTCGGTTTTATGTGGGTCACCTGCCTGGCCATCCTGGGAACGGCGCCTGTGGTCATGTATTATTTCAATCAACTGCCGGTGTTCGGGGTTCTTTCCAACCTGGTGCTGGTGCCCCTGATCGGGTTTATCAGCGTGCCGGCCGGCCTGTTTTCCATCCTGGTGTTAAACTCCGCCAGCGCAACAGTCGCTTTGCTGGGACTACGCCTGAGCGCCGGAGTCCTCGACATCGCCATCGCCATCATCGACGCAATCGCCCGGTGTCCGTTTTCAGCCTTAAAAACCGTCACACCGTCCTTGCCGGAAATCCTGTGCTACTATCTGTTGTTTTGGTGCCTGCTCAACCGGCGGCCAACCGACTCATCAGCCGCAACGCATGCGCAAAAAAGTATTGCCGGGATAAACCCCGTTTTTTATGTTCTTGTCATGGCGATGATGATCGCGGCCGCAGATGCGGCATACTGGATCCACAAACGTTTTCTTGACGATTCGCTTCGGATGACGATTATAGATGTGGGCCAGGGCAGCGCGACTCTTCTCGAGCTTCCCCAGGGGCATTGCGTCCTGATCGACGGCGGCGGGTTTTCGGACAACACGGTTTTTGACATAGGCCGGTGGGTCATAGCGCCCTATCTGTGGCGCAACAAGATCAAGACAGTGGACACGATAATTCTCTCACATCCAGATGCCGATCATGTCAATGGGCTGGTCTATATTCTGAAACATTTCCGGGTGGGCAGGGTCATCAGCACCCATGAGCCCGCCGGTCACAGTGAATACCTGGAATTTGCCGATCTGATCCGTGAAAAAAATATCCCACACCCGGAATTCAAATGCCTGCCCGGATCGTTTTCCATCAACGGCGTTATTTTCGATTTCCTTTACCCGCCCGCTGATTTCATGCGTCCTGACGGGGACCGGCCATGGCGGAACCCCAACAACAATTCCCTGGTCGTCAGGATCACCCACGGCGATAATGCCGTCCTTTTTCCCGGCGATATCATGACTGATGCGGAAAATGAACTGCTGGACATGCACCCCGACGGCATTGATGCCACCATTCTGATCGCGTCGCACCACGGCAGCCGGACATCGAGCATCCCCGCATTTCTGGACGCTGTCAACCCCCGTGCGGTGATCGTCTCATCGGGCCGCCCTGCAACTTTCCCGGCGCCCGAAGTCCTGGAGCGATATGAAAACCGCGGGATTCACGTACTGCGAACCGATACCCACGGAGCTGTGCGCGTCATCAGCAACGGCCGGCGACTGACCTGCAAACCTCTGATCGGAAATTCATTGATATTGAATTGAAAATAGAATTTTAGTGATCATGTAAAAAGTCAAATTGCTCGCCACGAAAGACTCTCGAAGCGAACAATTCTACCTTTTATTCCATTTCTAATTCAATAGTGAATTTATAATCCATGGCCATGCCACGATTG
>CAYZXZ010000283.1:0-1873 GCA_964481615.1 uncultured Desulfobacteraceae bacterium
GAAAAAATTTTGCGCCCACCAAAACCAAAAACCGGGGTTTTCTGTCAGACACTAGCTAAATTTATATCATTTCGAGAAATAAAAAGCAAGTAAAAAATTCATGAAAAATAAATAATTTCAAAATATTAATCAAAAATACTTTTTACGAACGCATCATGGTTTTACCTCTTTTTCCACGGTTCAACCGACGGCTTCCGCAAGTGCCGATGCCAGAAACGGATATTGGAACGCATACCCGGCCTGTTCGAGTTTCTTCGGCACAGCCCGCTGGCTGTTGAGCACCAGGCTCCCCAGTTCTCCTGCCGCAAGTCGCAGCATGAACCCGGGAACGCGAAGAGCCGCCGAACGGTTCAACCGGGCCGCA
Organism: uncultured Desulfobacteraceae bacterium; assembly: GCA_964481615.1. Taxonomy (GTDB): domain Bacteria; phylum Desulfobacterota; class Desulfobacteria; order Desulfobacterales; family Desulfosalsimonadaceae; genus SURF-33. The sequence goes on from CAYZXZ010000283.1 coordinate 365, forward strand.
AGGGTTTTGGAAAATTCGTTGTTTTGTATCGGCTGGGGCGCGCAGAAATTAACCGGCCCCTCGAGTTCATCGCTGTTGATGACAAACAGCATGGCTTCAATCAAATCCTGGATATGAATCCAGGCAAACCACTGCCTCCCGTTTCCCATGGGACCGCCCACAAACAAACGATATGCCGGGATCATCCTGGCAAGGGTTCCGCCGCTGCTGCCCAGAACCACGCCAAACCGTGGAATAACCACCCGCGCGCCTCTGGAACGCGCCTGCATGGCTTCCTTTTCCCAGTCAACGCATACGCTTGCCAGAAAATCGCCGCCGGCCGGGGCGTCTTCGTCAAGTACCGTATCCCCGCGATTGCCGTAATAGCCGACCGCGGATGTGGAGCAAAACGCAACGGATGTTTTTTTCGGCAGGGCGTTGACAAGATGACGGGTGGTCAGTATCCGGCTGTCGTATATCAATTCCTTGCGATATGCGCTCCAGCGATGAAAAATATTGGCCCCGGCCAGGTTGACCGCTGCATCGCACCCCGCGACCGCATCCTGCCAAGGCCCCGGGCGGGTAGTGTCCGCCTGGATGACCCGCACGTGATTCGGATCAAGCGTTTCGGGAAAAGGCGCGAGATCAACGGCCGTTACCTTGTGCCCGAGGCCGATGCAGTGTTTTACCAGGTGGCGTCCCACAAACCCTGATGCGCCCGCGATCAATATTTTCATGAATCCCTCCCCTGGTGCACGATGAGGCCTGTTTTAAAACCGTTACTCCACCAGCAGCACCGATACCCCTTTGGCGCCATGTACGACTTTCTGGGTAACGCTTCCCATGAAAAACTCACGGATGCCCGACAGCCCGGTCTTGCCCATTACAACCAGATCGTATCCGCCGGTTTTGGCTTCCTGGATGATGTCCCGGGCAATCCCCATATCACGCTTTTTGGCCTTGATGGTGACCGCACCAGTGGCGAATCCACGATTGACCAGCCGGCGTCGCGCTTCCTGAAGTGTCTGATCGATCAGTTCCTTTTTCTTGTTTTCCAGGGCGCAGAAAGAAGCCTGCTGATCCAGAAAATAGGGCGTCAGCTCAGGGCTCTGCATGGCGCAAAGCGTTTCCGTGTCCGGCAGAACGCTAAGGAGCGTGACTTCGGAATCCCCCATAAAGTGCGCGCCGACAAAATCCACGGCCCGCATGGCGTTTTGAGAATCATCGAGTGCGATCAGAATTTTCTTGGTCATGTTCCTTCCTCCTTTGTTTGATAGTTCCATCATTATATCTGCTCAATCAACGATGCCACGGCCCCGGGATTAAATACTCCTGAATTCAGCGGCCCGGAGGCAAGCCGCGGAATCCGGTCCGTAAAAGAGACTCCTTCCCGTTTATAAATCACGCCGACGGGGATATCCTCTTGTCTGGCTGTATACTTTATTGTTCGTTAGCGCAGGCTTTTATCTTTCCTCTGTTGAACGAAGCCGCTACGCGGCGGAAAAGTTAAAAATGGTGTAAACTCCTTTT
>CAYZXZ010000284.1:0-1853 GCA_964481615.1 uncultured Desulfobacteraceae bacterium
TTTTGATGTCGATCTGCTTGAGGTTGTTGACTATGTCGTAAATATCGGTCAGGAGCTGTTTGATTTCAGAAGGTTTTGTGTCGATCACAGGGTATTTGGGTTCAAAGTCCAGATGTGGACTCCGTATCACTTCACCCTCCTTTTTCTGTTCAAGCTCAACGAACATGATCCCTGTGATGCCAATGGCCTTGATCTGCGCCACCAGTTTTTCCCTGTTCTTGAGCTGTTCATCCAGATTTAACACAATTTGAATCAGATGACCGTCCGGCGCAACATTGATGCTCTCTACCCGGCCGATACCGACACCACGGTATTTTACGGCGGAATCCTTGCTAAGGCCCTGAACGGATTCATCAAAAAAAGCGACATAATGCCGCGATTCCCGGAAATATTGAGACATGCCCAGCCAGAGCACGGCCACGATGACCATTGTCAACCCGACAATAACAAACAGACCCACCGAAAATTTTGTTCGTATGGAAGGCATAAGGCGCTCCCTTATATCGTTTCTGTGCGTTATGCTGTTTTTGTTTCCGCTTTTTCCTCTGTCCTACGGTATCGGCCAAAGAACCTCCGGACCACGGGATCAGGGCTGTTGTTTTTAAGATCCAGGGGCGTTCCTTGGGCGATGATTTTTTTGGATGCCTTGTCGAGCATGATCACCCTGCGGGCTACGGCGAATATGCTTGCCATCTCGTGGGTAACAATGATCATGGTGGCGCCTGTTCGCTGGTTGATATCAAGGATTAGATCGTCGATTTCCTCGGCCGTAATGGGATCCAGGCCGGCTGAAGGTTCATCCAGAAAAAGAATTTCCGGGTTCAGTGCCAGGGCCCTTGCCAGTCCGGCTCTTTTTTTCATGCCGCCGGAAATTTCCGAGGGGAGATGGTGTTCATAGTGATTCAGGCCCACAAGCGCCAGCTTTATCCTTACCATTTCCGCCACGGATCGGCCCGGAAGCGCCGTGTGTTCCAGAATCGGCAGGGCGACGTTTTCACCGACGGTCATGGACCCGAGCAGGGCGCTGCCTTGAAACAGAACGCCGATTTTGCGCAATGCCGCAGCATAATCTTTTTCCGTACATTCGGCGATGTCAGTGCCACCGATGATGATCCGTCCGGTTTCCGGCCGTTCAAGTCCGAGCATATGCCTCAGCAGGGTGCTTTTTCCGCTGCCGCTGCCCCCCAGGATCACCAATATTTCGCCTTTTTCAATGGAAAACGACAGATCGTCTAAGATCAGATCGTCTCCGTATCGTACCGTCAGGTGATCAACGGTCACCGGCGCGTTTTCCGTCATTATACACGTCCCGTTACCAGTAACTGCGGATTACGGCAAATATAGAGTCAAACAGAATAATCAGAAATATGCAGGTCACAACAGCCGATGTGGCGGCGTTCCCGACGGCCGCGGCCCCGCCTTTGGCCTGGAAGCCCCGCAGGCAGCCCACTCCCGCGATGATGATGGCAAACACCAGGGATTTGGAAAGGCCCCAGAACACCTCGAAGAGTTTCAGGCTGTTGATGGTCTGCTGAATATAAGAACTTGTGCTCAGATCCAGCATGGTCACGCCGATAAACAGACCGCCCGCAATGGCGAAAGAACTGGAAAAGATCGTCAGCATCGGAATGACGACTATCGCGGCGATCATCCGAGGGATGACCAGAAACGCAATGGGATCAAATCCCATGATATTTAAGGCATCGATCTCTTCGGAAATTTTCATGGCGCTGATTTCCCTGCTGCTCAGTCTGGCGTTGATCATCCTGATCGTTCAGCTTGCTCGGCTGATCAATTTGCTGCAGAACGAGATCAGGCCGATCTTAGAATCGACCAACGAGACGGTGAGCACG
>CAYZXZ010000285.1:0-1825 GCA_964481615.1 uncultured Desulfobacteraceae bacterium
CGCGGTGGTGAGCGCGGCGGCCCCCGGCATGGGAAGGCCCATGCCGGCCGAAGGGATCATGAACCGGGTCGGCACAGTGCCGGCGGAAAACATCGCCTACAGCGCAAAAATACTTGATGCCATTCCAACGGCGGTGCGCGAAGATCTGCGAGACCCTTTCGGGGCATCCTGCGTGATCTACACCATGCTCCTGGATAAGGATATCACTGAGAAAAACAAGCAGATGGCGGCCTTTAAACCGATTGCGCCGGATGAAGTGGTGCAGCGCGTGGCCCGCCTTGAAAAGGCCATTGCCAAGATGGCTCCTGAGTTGACACTTCCGATGCTGGATCTATCCCTCCCGGCCCTTCGTCATCTGTCGCCGGAACAGTATGAACGGTTCAAACAGCATGTTCAGGTGCTGGTGCAGGCCGACGGCAGAATTACCCTGTTTGAATTTGCCATCCAGCAGATCATGATCCATCGACTGGATGTCGCGTTTCATCCCCGGACGGAGAAAGAGACATACCGAAGCATTGAGCCGTTGATGGATGATACGGCCGTTGTGCTTTCAAAGCTGGCTGCAGCTGGTCACTCGTATCCTGCGGAAGTCCGACTGGCCTTTACCGCTGCCATGAATCAAATCCCGGTTTCCCGTGCCCGGGAGGATAGATATTTAGCGGATGTTCCGCTATATGATGTGGGTCTTGCCCTTTCAAAATTCGCAGCAGCCCGTGCCGGGGTCAAGCGGGTTCTGCTGGGCGCCTGCGCACACTGCGTACTCTATGACAAAACGGTTACCACTTCCGAGGCTGAACTGCTGCGGGCTGTTGCCTATGCTCTCGACTTGCCGCTTCCGCCCATGCTGACAGTTTCCACAAAACGGGACTGATTCCTGGATTAGCGCCTCACCGGCAAAAAGACGTCAGGAAGGAAGCGGTTGCGGCGTAATACGCCTACCAACAACAGCGAAAACATTTCTATTCATGATAACGATATCGGATGACATTATTATTCCCGATGAGGAACTGACCTTTACCGCCTCCCGCAGCAGCGGCCCGGGCGGCCAGAACGTCAACAAGGTCAGCACCCGGATGACCCTCTGTTTTGATCTGGACAATTCCCCGTCTTTTTCCGAAGACCGGAAAGCGCGCATCCGCGAGCAACTGGCCACCCGTATCACCAAAAGCGGCGTGCTCCGGATCACGGCACAGAAACACCGAAGCCAGGCGGCCAACAAGGAGCTCGCCCTTGAGCGGTTTGTCGCGCTGATCAATGATGCCCTGGTCGAAACCCCGCCTCGCAGACCCACCCGGATTTCACGGCAGGCTCGGCGGCAGCGTCTGGCGGACAAAAAACACCGGAGCCGGATCAAGCAACATCGCGGCCGCGTGGATGCGGATCGCGAATAAAAAATTTTGGAACCGTCGATATCCGTGCGCTTGTAATACCTGTAAAAAATTGATTGTGAACCAGATCATGGATTTCGGAGCGAAAAACGATTTTCTTGGATGCGTTAAGAATTGCAAGCTGTTTAAGTAGCCTGCGACGAGTTCTTGCAATTCAGCACCCATGAAAATCGCGTCCCTCGAAAAACTCTCGAAACGAACAACTCGACTTTTTCGAGCGCATCATTCATTGGGACAGATGCTGATTTTTTCCCCCAAACGTTGTATTTTCAACAACATATTCGGTTCGATCAATGTTGAAAGTTTCGTGTCTGTCAGCATGTTTCCCTTCCTTATCGGATATGCTTTGAAATCAAATTGCCGGGTTGATTTACTAAGGTCGACAGCAATTCACGGCGACTACTAGTTTTTTGATTTCATTGGCCTGTTGAGGCGTA
>CAYZXZ010000286.1:0-1818 GCA_964481615.1 uncultured Desulfobacteraceae bacterium
CCACATGGGCATTCCCCATAAACTCGCCACCCGCGGCATACAGGTGATTCCTTTTGATTTTCTCCCGCTTGAAAATGAAAGATCCAGGGAACACATGTATTGGGGAACGGGGCGGCTGATTATGCAGGGCGCCCGTTTTGTCGCAAAACACCCCCAGTTGTTCGGTATTTATATCACGAATTTTTCCTGTGGGCCCGATTCTTTTCTGCTCGGATATTTCCGTAATATCATGGGCCGAAAACCATCTCTGACACTAGAACTCGACAGCCATACGGCAGATGCCGGCATCGAAACCCGCATCGAAGCGTTTCTCGATATTGTGAGTCAATACCGCAAACTGCTGGAAGATCGCAGGATCATCCACCGGCCGTCCCGATTCAAGCCGGCAACGACGTTTATGAACAGTGGAACGCCCCGGGTTCGAAAGTCAAACAACAGTGTCTTAGACATGACGGATCCGCGGGTCACGTTTCTGATTCCGTCCATGGGCCGTTTATCTACGGAAGCACTGGCCGCAGTGTTCCGGGATGCGGGATACCATGTGGCGCCCCATCCGCCGGCCGATGAAGCGGTCCTTAAACTCGGCCGTTCCCATTCATCCTGCAAGGAATGTCTTCCCCTGATCCTAACCGCAGGAATCCTGCTAAACTATGTGCAGACCCGAAAACAGCCGGATGAAACCGTGGTCTACATGATGCCCACTGCATCAGGCCCATGCCGGTTCGGCCAGTATGCGGTTTTTCTAAACGACCTGATCAGGCAATACGAGATTCCGGATGTGGCTGTTTTTTCCCTGACATCCGATAATTCCTATTCCGGCATGGGCAAGGGATTCAATTATGATAAAGCCTGGTGGGCCGTTGTCATATCGGATGTCATGGAGGATATCCGCTCCATGCTTTTAACCAACGCCGTTTCCCCCGCGCATGCCATGAGGGCGTTTGAAGAGGCGTGGCAAATCATTGTCGATGCCATTGAAACGAAAAAGTTTGTTTCCCTGGTCCGTGTGCTTAGACACGAAATGCGAAAACTTTCCGGAATTCCCACGCGGAAATCCTTTCATGATGTGCCGAAAGTATTGCTGACCGGAGAGATTTTTGTTCGAAGGGATTCCTTTTCCCGCCGCCATCTCACCGAGTGGCTGGCGAAAAACGGGTTTGCCGTTACCTGCTCCCCGGTGGCGGAATGGATTCATTACACGGATTACATGATCAATATCGACGGCAACTGGAAAGGTATGACCCTGCGGGAAAAGCTCCGGTTCTACATTCGGCGCTGGCTGATGGGCATATATGAAAACAGGCTGGCCGATACCCTGTCGATATCCGGCCTTGTTGAAGGCCGTCTTGTGAATCTGAAGCGGATCATCCAGACGGCGTCGCCTTATATTTCCATCAATCTGGGGGGCGAAGCGGTGTTGACTGTCGGCAGTTCACTGGAAGAAATTGCCACCGAAGTCTGCGGGGTCATTGCCATCGGTCCTTTCGGATGCATGCCCAACAGGATTTCCGAATCGATTCTGAACCAGATCATGACCCGTAAAGACAAATTGATGGGCGGTCGTTCCAACCGGCGGTTGTCCGATGTCCTGTCCGATACCGATGCTCTGCCGTTTATGGCCATTGAAAGCGACGGATCGCCATTTCCACAACTGATTCACGCCCAGCTGGAAGCCTTCTGCCAGCGGGCCCACCGACTGCATCAGCGGATGAACGGAGGGTAAGATTAAAACCATCCGTGTTAAAAAAAGCGTGCGATTAAACATGGCGGGCCGTCCTTCGGACCGGATTGAGGATCGCTCCGGCGTGCGCAGGGTTG
>CAYZXZ010000287.1:0-1764 GCA_964481615.1 uncultured Desulfobacteraceae bacterium
AATTTATAACAATCAGTTATTATTGATTATAATTTTTTCCGTTCAGACACTATTTCACGGAAAAGTTACTTTTCAGAATTTCCCGCAAAGCATCATAAACGCCGGTGCGCCGTTCCTTGAACTCGTATTCATAAACCGTTTCCAGGAGCTTGAGCACTTTTTCCGGCCGCACCTGGTTTTGATCGCAGAGTTCATCCAGCAATTGCCGGTCTTCAGGAGATAATTTCATTTTTTTTCTCCAGAACGCGTTCCCGCTCGATGTTAGTTGAGGTCCGGTTTTCGCTCACTGATCCAGCCTTCTTCCCGGAGTCGCTCCCAGGCGGATCGGATATGGGGTGGTTTGAACAGACGTTTTTTGCGCTCGTTCCATCGGGACATGGCCTCAACAGCGCTTTCCGCGTCAAGGGCGTCGCCGTCATGAATAGCGGCCCAATGAATGGAGGACAGCAGTTCCATGCCATAAGGGGTTTCAAATCCATCCACGAGATCCGCCACCCGCTGAAGATGATCGGCCGCGTGTATGTCTTGCTGAAGAAAATGATCGGCTTCGTTTGCGGCATCCGGCAGGAGCGAGATTTCCACATCCGGTTGCTGGGTGTCGCCATAGCCCCGGATATAATGACCTTCCAAAATTTCCATCACTTTATTCAGGTTATGGGCATAAGGCCCATACAGATGTTTGACATACCGAAGTTTTAAATCCATGCCGGATTCTTGCAGAAAATAGGCGAGTTTCTGAATTTCAAGAAGAGTTAGCCGATACGCAAAACGTGCATATTGGTTCATGAGGCTGATGAATAAGGCTCGCGCAGTGGTCATTTTGGGCTTGGCGGAACCGACGGGCATATCGGCCGCATCAGGGCTTCCCTTGGGTTCGAAAAGTTTCACGCGGACATCCGGCAATTCTTCAAACGCCGTTTCGATCATCGTTCTGACCCTGCCCCACTCAAGCCCCCCCAGGCCGGCACCCAACGGAGGAATGGCAATGGAGCGGATCCTGCGATCACGGACTTCCTGAACCAGGGTTTTCAAGCCCGCTACGATATCCCCATAACGGCTCTTTTCACGCCAATGCCGCTTGGTGGGGAAATTGATAATGTATCGAGGAGGCAACACCTGACCGGTTTCAAAGATGAACATGCGGCCGGGTTTTACTTCCGAGCGCTTGCAGGCGGCGGCGTAGGCATTGTAATTTTCAGGAAAAGCCTTTTTGAACTGAAGGGCGATTCCCTTCCCCATCACCCCGACGCAATTGACGGTATTGACGAGGGCCTCGGCATCGGCTGCAAGGATATTTCCGCTGGTTTTTTCGATCATTTTTGATTCCCCTTTTTTGATCAGTAATACCACTGCCGACGGATTTCCACCGGCACGGACAGGTTGTGACGGGTAAAAATTTGTTCCACGGATTGCTTAACCGCATCATTGATGACTCCGATCCGATGGATGACCTGCCACGGACAAAAACGATGCACCAGAAATTCAGCTTGCTTGCGTCTCTGGCGGTCCATGTCCTCCACCGTATCCGCCCAATAGTCCGCATGCACCATGTCCCAGTCCACTTTGTCCAAGTCATTGACATCCTGGAACCATTGCGTATAGGCGGCAATGCCGTGACCATCTGAAAAGACAAAATCAAGTCCGGCCCGGATGATTTCTTCAACGGTGGAAACGGCATAAATCAGAGGGTCTTGCCCCTCATTATAATTGTAAGCGGTAATTTAACCCCATCTTCACAGGCGCGATGTTCCATGTCATGATGTC
>CAYZXZ010000288.1:0-1762 GCA_964481615.1 uncultured Desulfobacteraceae bacterium
TCGCCCGCTACGATCTTATCCCCACCAAGCAAGGATGGATGATCCCTGAATTCAACGAAGACGCACCCGGTGGATTCAACGAGGCCGTTGCCGCCAACGCGCTCTTTGCCGGAATCCTGGATCGCGCAGCCATTCCCGGTGATTTCGGCGCATCGTTTCTATCATCTCTTCCGGATGGAGAAACCGCCGGAATCATCTATGCCACCGGATACGCCGAAGATCTCCAGCATATGCTGATCCTGTCGGACCTGCTCCGGGACCGAGGTATCCGCGTGGTGCTTGCCTCTCCCGAGCACCTGACCTGCGGCATGTTAGGCAATCCCCGCCTCATGGGTACGCCGGTGAACTGGATCCTGCGTTTCTTTCCCGGCGAATGGTTCAACCACATCGACGATCTGCGCGCCTGGCAGCGTGCCGTCACACGTGTTCCGATGATTAATCCCCTATCCCGGCTGATCCGCCAAAGCAAGGGATTGTATGCCCTGTGGCGCGAGGGAAACCTTCTTGACGCGGCCGACACACGCCTGCTCAACCGCCATACGCCCCATACCGCGTTTTTCAACACCAAAGACGGCATCCGCGTCCTGCAAGTCATCGCCTCTGATAACGGCGTCTTGTCGCAACCTGAACCGTATGTCATGCACGCGCCGTCCTTTTCCTCCATGGGATTTTTCAGATCTTCGGCCGGGGGATTCGGCGCGCCTGTTCCTCATCCGTCCTCCGGCGGATGACTTAAAAAATCGACCGTCAGGTTTCAATGCCGTTGTGATCCCCCGCCACTACTGTTTCACACAGACGATGCTCCTCCGGTTAACTTGTTACGATGCCATCCGGATTAAAAATTATAATTGATTATGATCCCGTTGATGAATTGATTGCAATTCCCGCGCCGGTCCACTATGGGACTGTCAGCGGCATCGCCCAGAAGACGGGTGTATTTCCAGGTACCTGTAATTCCCCAGTGCCAGTCGATATTGTACTTGAACGCAACAACGATACCTGCACCCTTGATCCCGGATCCGGCCTGATATTCTGGCAGACGGCCTTTTTCGGCATCATCCGCGTCAACACTGAAATAGGTGTCCATGTATTTGTCATCGGCCCAGGTCCCAACAGCCAGAAAAACCATGCGCACATGCCGCTCGATCCGGACCCGGTATCCGGCGGAAACGTCCACAAGAAAGCCATCATGCGCATCGCCCGTATCCCGGTTGGCTGCCGCGTAAAAAAAAAGCCGGCCAAAAGTAAGTGTGCCGAAAATACCGGCTTCAACCGCCGTGTCAACCTTTCCCAAAACCTGCACATTTTCATCCTCAACCAAATCCCTTTCCGGTCGGTATCGCAGCATCGGGCCGAAACCGAACATGGTAGATGGCACCAGGTCCGCCCGAATGACAGGGCCGAGCAAATTTATATAACATCCCTCGTCCCAATTAAATCGGGCCTGCGGAATCGGATAGACGCGGAAATCAACGGCCCCCTCATAATCCGGAGCAAGGCCGATTCCCATTCCGACCAGGGGGTTGTTCCTAAAAATCACCTCGGATGCAAACAGATCAATATCCTGGGCCATTGCCCGGTTTGCACCGGCCAGGCAGACCCATAACAATGCGCCGCCGACCAATATAATAAAAAGACCGCGCCAGCGCGCGTGGTTTACATTCAACCCGTCACCCCCCATTTGATAGTGTTTTAAATATTTTTTACTACCTCGATTTTGCACCGCTTGATGGAAAAAAGTGAAGAAACCATCTGGGAATCC
>CAYZXZ010000289.1:0-1743 GCA_964481615.1 uncultured Desulfobacteraceae bacterium
CATCATGACATGGAACATCGCGCCTGTGAAGATGGGGTTAAATTACCGCTTACCCCGGCATCGCAATCAAGTAATATTAGCGCATTCAGAATCTTTTGAGACCTATGTTTCCCCTTTGATACGAGATTGCCGAGAACTTCGCGTTCATCCTTGGTGAGTGTTACCATGTACTTCTTCATAGTCAAACCTCCTGGATTCTGGATTGATCATGAAGAAATTATAAATCATTTTTTACGACGACATTTCAAGATTGACATGACACACAGTCTGATGAAATTAATATAGTGTCGCTATGAAAAAGTTAATAATTTTTTTGCGCCACTTTTAAAAATATATAAAAAAAGAGTCTCGCATATAACCATTTGCATTCCATCCCGGCGACCTGTTCTGCATCAGCCTGTAGAGTCTTTATTCTCGGAACCCACGTCCGACGGTCTCCTGTCCTTGCAATGAATGGATGACCCCTTATTTTTATTGACATGGGGGAACTTTAGACCCTATTTTTGGTCGGCGCGATCACGGGAAGCGGCATCTGCCGCGTCATCGGCGAAGGCTGGGCTTGCTTTCACGGTTGCCGACATGCAAGGAGCGCCGGCTACGATTCGCGGGTGCCTTCCGTCGTCTGTCGCCAAAGGGAAACGCCTACATATCCAGGAAATAGCGCCAGGTACGGCTGGTTGATTCCGTGATGGGCCGCTCGTGTTCATCCAGTAAACTTAAATCGGAGATTTTTTGATGTTTCCTCTTTTAAAAACAATCAGTTCAGTGAAGAAGGCCGGCCTCTGGGGCATTATGCTTGCCTGTGCCGGCCTGGCGGTGACGGTTGTACTGATCGCGGCGGGGCTTCTCACGTGGCTCACGGCGCATCTGGTCAGCATCCAGGAAGGATGGCGGGATAGCCTCGTCAATTGGATCACGGGCGGCTTTCTGGGGGTCGCCGGCTGGTTCATGCTGCCGGCGATCATTGTACTCATTGCCGGGATGTTTCTGGAAAAAACCATCCACCGGGTAGAGCTTGCCTTCTATCCGGACAAGGTCCGCGCCTCCGAACCCCGGTTCTGGCCCGATTTCAAGCATGATATCAGGTTCACCGTCAAGGCCCTGCTGCTCAATATTCTGGTGTTGCCCTTGTGTCTGATGGGCGTCGGCTTTGCCGTATCTCTTGGGCTAAACAGTTATCTTTTGGGCCGCGAGTTCTTCGAAAGCGCCGCCGGCCATCACATCGGGAAACCGAAAGCCAAAATCTTAGTTCAACGGAACAGGGCCGCGGTTTACGGAGGTGGCCTCGTCATCACTTTGATGACGCTTACCCCGGTAATCAACCTGTTTGTGCCGATTTTCGCCATCGTCTGGATGGTGCATGCTTATCACGGATTGAAAAACGAAAAGGCTGAGCCCGCCCGGGGCCCGGGGTCATAGTGAAGCGATGCATGAGACCGCTCAAGCCCGTGGCCCGACGGACGGATCCGTCAGGCGGAAGTTGAACGGTTCCGGGCCTGATTTTTTAATAACAACTGATTGATATTTATTTTGATTCGTCTCGTGCAAGAAATTTCGTTAAGGAGCGTATGGGTCATCATGCCTTTCAATACCCCTTCAACCCGTTGAGGAGCGGCTTCGGAAAGAGTTTTTTGGGCCATCATTTTCATATAGCGCCAGATGTTGTAAGCCAACATGACAATCTGGAATAATTCCATTTCTAAATCAAATGTGTTATAATATGCTCACCATCAAGGAGGTGGG
>CAYZXZ010000290.1:0-1737 GCA_964481615.1 uncultured Desulfobacteraceae bacterium
CATTAGAATTGACGGCTTCGCAAAAGGATTTTTTGCGAAGCCATTAAAGTGCAGAGAATAAAAATTTTTGCGGATGAAGTCAAGAACGGCCGACAGAACGCCCCGATTTTTTTGCGCGGGTCACGCAGACAGCGCCCGGATGGCGGTGATGATGGGCATGACACGGTCCTGGTGTTCCGGCGGAATGAACAAGGTGCGGAGAGGGGTGTTGGCTGCCAGGTCCGGAACCGGCGGCCGAGGGGAGTCCGGATGCCTTTTAGCGCCTATCCATGCCAGCACGTCGGAAAGATTGCCGGAAAATCCGTCCCGGTCGACATGTTCGATGACCTGGAGAAAAAGGGTGTTGACCGTCAGGGTGAAGGGATCGGTTTCGGCCCATCCGGTCTGGCGGCAGGGCGCAGACGAGACCATGCACCGGCACCCGAAAGGGCGGACAGGATAGATGCGGCAGGCCCCCTCGTGCAGGAGCGGGCAGGGATCCGGGTCAGCCGGGGCCTGTTCATCGGGCAGGTCCTCGCCATCCCGGCATGATTGCGCGATCCGGTTGGTGGTCAGCGCGGGAATAAAACGGGGTTGTCTCAGTTGCCGGCGGATCAGGGGCTTGATCTCCGCGAACCGTTCGTACGTCAGGACCGACAGGATGTAATCGCCTTCAAGGGTGGTCATGGTGACATTGGTGGTGCAGCAGTCCGGGCAGTTTTTGCTGCAGGCGATGTCAAGGGTCCGGATGTATTGCTCATGGAGATGGTATAATTGTGCGAGAACAGTACGCTTTTGATGGTCGGACATGAGGGGCGTCAGGGGGGTGAATTTCGGAGAAATGCGTAATATTTTAGAACCTTATCCACATAATCCCGCGTTTCGGGATACGGCGGGATGTTCCGGTGGCGGTCCACGGCCCCGGGCCCGGCATTGTATGCGGCCAGACTCAGGGAAAGGTCGCTGTTATAGCGTTCGAGAAGCTGACTGAAAAAACGGGTGCCGGCCATGACGTTTTCATGAGGGTCAAAGGGGTTACGGACATTGAGCAGCGAGACATTGGACGGCATGAGCTGCATCAGTCCCAGAGCGCCTTTCGGGGATACGGCATTGGGGTTGAAATTGGACTCCACCCGGATGATGGCCTTGATGAGTTCGAAGCGGATATTGTAGAGTCTGGATGCCTGGGAGATGATATGGTCGTAATCGTCGGCTGTTCCTTTCGGGAAAGAGATGTGTTGCCGGTTGGACAGTTCCGGGCCGATGTAACGGTATTGCCGGGAGGTGGGCACATTGCTGAAGTGGAGAACGCCGTTTTTGTCCACATAGGAATAGATTTCACCGAAAAGGGGCAGGGGGGTCAGCGCCAGGAAGACGACGATGGCGAAAAAGCGTCTGGCGATCATTTCCGTGTCACCTTTTGTTTGATCGTTATCTCCACTTAAAACATCCCGCTTGCGATTTCAGGCCATCTCCTATCATTCACGTTTCGGCGGCGGCCCGGGCCGCCGATTCAGTCACAACAAGTTCCTGTACGCTTATACCCGATATTCAGAAATAATGTCAAGTATATATCATTTCGGAAAAGACAGGTCAAATGATAGGTCACGGCAAAAAATCAGCGGATTCGTTCTTGATCGTCGCTGTTTTTTGGGGTATTATATTTTTTTTGTTCATACCGTAAATGTTTTGTGAATGGAAAACAGTGTTGTCCGGTTAGGTATTTGCATGTAACCGGGGGTGATATTGTTCTTTGAA
>CAYZXZ010000291.1:0-1709 GCA_964481615.1 uncultured Desulfobacteraceae bacterium
TTGCCAAACAGGGGAACATGTCGGTCGGTGTTGCCCGGCAATGGCTGGGCCGCCTTGGTAAAGTGGACAACGGCCAGGTGGCGGTATGCGGCGCGTTGGCCCATGAAAGTCAAAGTAAATGCAAGACTCAAATCAAGGGCAATATCTCCCGTTGCATCGGCGTTTGAAATACGCGTTGTTTCGGTGGTTTATCAGCAGAGCCGAAAAGAATCGATGCGGCAGGCCGATACGACAAGATCCGGTTTTATGGTTTTTTTAGCATTTCCAGTTTGACATGTTTGCCGGTATTCAGCAAAAATCTAATATCGTCGTGATACATTCATCATCGCAAAATATGCGACAAATCGGTTTGCATACAGCATAAAAAGGAGATTGATGTCATATGCGCCGTCCAGTTTACCTGGATTATAACGCCACCACGCCGGTTGCGCCGGAAGCGATCGACGCCATGCGGCTCTATATGGATACCGAGTTCGGCAATCCCTCCAGTTCCCACTGGCACGGAATCGCGCCCCAGCGGGCCGTGGCGGCGGCCCGGGAACACGCGGCGGCGCTACTGAGCTGCCGGCCGGACGAGATCATCTTTACGAGCGGCGGTACGGAAGCGAACAATCATGCCATCAAGGGCACGGTTCGGGCTCTGCGCGCAAAGGGCAATCACATCATCACGTCCGCGGTGGAGCATCCCGCTGTGCTGGAAGTATGCCGGTTCCTGGAAACCGAAGGCGTGGAAACCACTTACCTGCCGGTGGACGACCGGGGCCGGGTGCGGGTGACGGACGTGGGCCGGGCCATCCGGCCGGAGACGATTTTGATCACCATCATGCATGCTAACAACGAGACCGGCGTTGTTCAGCCGATTGTCGAGATCGGCGAGCTGGCAAACGCCCACGGGATCATTTTTCATACGGACGCGGCCCAGTCCGCAGGCAAGATGGAAACCGACGTGGATACCCTCGGCGTGTCGCTGCTCTCTTTGGCAGGGCATAAAATGTATGCGCCAAAGGGGATCGGCGCGCTTTTTATCCGCCGGGGTCTTGACCTGCCCCCTTTTTTTCATGGCGCCGGACAGGAAAGCGGCCGTCGGGCCGGAACGGAAAACGTGATCCAGATCGTGGGACTGGGAAAGGCGTGCGAGATCGCCGTGCGGGATGCGGAAGCGGACCGGACCCGCATGCGGCGGCTCCGGGATCGGCTGCATAGCGGCATTGCCGAGGCCGTGGGCGATGTATGTCTCAACGGTCATCCTGAGTTGCGGCTCTCCAATACGCTGAGTCTTTCCTTTCACGGCCTGGAAGCCAATCGGATTCTCGAGGAAATCGGCCTGGAAGTGTCGGCGTCCGCTGGGGCCGCCTGCCATTCGGATACGGTGACTCTCTCCCATGTGCTGGTCGCCATGCAGATTCCGGAAATCTGGGCCAAAGGGACCATCCGGTTCAGCGTAGGCCGGATGACCACCGAAGAGCAAATCGATCATGCCGTTTCCGTGGTGGTCGACGCCGTTACGCGGCCTCGTCTGAAGCAATGAGTCTATACGAGGATAGTTTTGTGAGGAGATTTGTGAGCGAGATTGAGCCGTTTCGGATAAAGAGGCGCGAGTCTCTTGGCATCTCCCGAAAAGGGTCGCGAAGCGAACAGAGCCTATTTAGTGTCTGAACGGAAACCCGGATTTTTCGGTTTGCCGCTCACCGAAAAGGGGTCGATTTCTT
>CAYZXZ010000292.1:0-1705 GCA_964481615.1 uncultured Desulfobacteraceae bacterium
TTAATCAGGATATCAGTACCGCAAAAAAAGAAATTCTGATTGTAAGCCCGTTTATCAGGAAAAGACGCACCATCCAGATGATGAATCATCTGAAAATCGCTGCTGACAAAAATATCCGCGTTATTGTCGTAACCCGGCCATCAGAAGACTTCAACCCCGAGGGAGCCGCTGCGCTGCATGGATTGCAAGATCTGTTGAAGAACAACGGCATACAAATTGTTTTTAAATCCAATATACATCAGAAATTCGCCATCATGGACCAAAACATAATCTGGTACGGCAGCATCAATCTTTTGAGTTACGGCAACGCCCGGGAAAGCATTATGCGTATTGAAAGTTTCAACATCGCCAATGAGTTGATTAAAAGCATGGAAAGCCCATAAAACAACAACACCCACGGGGGTGACCCGCGGGTGTTGTCTATATTTAAACCGCCGGGTTTCGGCGGATTTAAATGCGATTTGGCTCCCCGGGCAAGACTCGAACTTGCAACCTAGTGGTTAACAGCCACCCGCTCTGCCGATTGAGCTACCGAGGAATGAGACTTACCTCATTAAATTCAAAAATTTTATATGTCAAGCATAAACTTGACCCTATTGCCTATTCCAGATCGGTTTTAAGTGAGAGTTCCTTAAGCTGGGCCCGTCCGGCCGGCGAAGGCGCGCCGGTTAAGGGACAGGTCCCTTTCTGGGTCTTGGGGAAGGGGATCACGTCCCGGATGGAAGTCCCGCCGCACAGGATGGTCATGAGCCGGTCGAACCCGAAGGCCAGGCCGCCGTGGGGCGGGGCCCCGGAATCGAGCGCGTTTAAGAGAAACCCGAATTTTTCCTCGTATTCATCAGACTTCATCCCCAGAGTTTTGAGCACCCGGACCTGAAGGTCCCTCTGGTGGATACGGATGCTGCCGCCGCCGATTTCCGAGCCGTTTAGCACCAGGTCATAGGCCCGGGAATTGACGGCCAAGGGGTCGGTCTCAAGCTTCCCGTAATCCGATTCCACCGGCGCGGTGAACGGATGGTGCATGGCCTGATAACGTTTTTCGGTGTCGTCATATTCCAGAAGTGGAAAATCGGTCACCCAGACGAAATTAAACTCCTTTTCGTTGATGAGGCCGAGCTTTTTTCCCAGAAAATTGCGGAGGTTTCCCAGGGCGTCGTTGACGATGCCGGGCTGATCGGCCACGAAAAAGATCAGGTCTCCGGGTTCCATGCCGATCCGTTCGATCAGCGCCTGCTTTTCCTCGCCGGAGAAAAATTTGGCGATGGGGGATTGCCATTCGTTTTCCCGGACCTTGATCCAGGCCAGGCCATTTGCCCTGTAAACCGCGACAAGCGGCCAGAGATCGTCGATTTCTTTTCGGGTGAAGGACTCGCACCCCTTGGCGTTTAAGGCCTTGACGATTCCGCCGTTTTTCACCACATCGGCAAACACCTTGAACCCGCAGGCGCCCGCAATATCCGAAATATCGGCCAGGGGGAGGCCGAACCGCAGGTCCGGCTTGTCGAGTCCGTACCGGCCAACGGCGTCCGCATAGGTCATGCGCGCGAAAGGAAGACGGATATCGGTATGGAGCACCTCGCGAAAAACCGCCGCGATCAGCCCTTCGGCCACGGCCATGACATCGTCTTCGCCCACAAAGGACATCTCAAGGTCGATCTGGGTGAATTCCGGCTGGCGGTCGGCCCGCAGGTCCTCGTCCCGGAAG
>CAYZXZ010000293.1:0-1678 GCA_964481615.1 uncultured Desulfobacteraceae bacterium
TCTTCCTGTATCTTTTTGAGATTTTCTTTTCCCTTGAAGCTTTCCGCGTAGATTTTATATATTTCCTCGGTGCCCGACGGCCGGGCTGCAAACCATCCGTTTTCCGCCGTCACCTTGATGCCGCCGATGGGCGCCCGGTTGCCCGGGGCATGGGACAGTCGGGCCGTGATCGGCTCGCCCGCCAGGATGTCGGCCGCAATCCGGTCCGGGGAGAGGTTTTCTAAACATTTTTTCTGTTGATGCGTAGCCGGCGCGTCCATGCGTTCATACACGCAGGTCCCGAAACGGGATTCGAGTTCCCGATATAGGAGGGCCGGGTCCTTTCCGGTTCTGGCGGTGATCTCGGCGGCCAGCAGATTCATGATAATACCGTCCTTGTCCGTGGTCCAGACCGTTCCGTCTTTTCTCAAAAAGGACGCCCCCGCGCTCTCCTCGCCGCCGAATCCGAACGAACCGTCCACCAAACCATCCACGAACCATTTGAATCCCACGGGAACTTCCATCAGGGGTCGTCCCAGATAAGCCGCGACCCGATCAATCATGGCGGTGGACACCAGGGTTTTACCGACAGCGGCGCTTTTTTTCCATCCGGGCCGGTTTTCAAACAGATAAAAAATGGCACCGGCAAGATAATGGTTGGGGTTGAGCAATCCCGCGCTTTTGGTCACGATGCCGTGACGATCGGCGTCCGGGTCGTTGCCGAAGGCGATATCAAACTGCTCCTTCATGTCGATCAGGCCCTGCATGGCATACGGTGAAGAGCAATCCATGCGAATCTTCCCGTCCTTGTCCACGTTCATAAATCCAAAGGCGGGATCGATGCGCTTGTTGACCACCGTGATATCAAGACCGTAGCGCGCCCCAATGGGTTCCCAGAAATGCACGCCGGAGCCGCCGAGGGGGTCCACACCTATTTTGAGGCCGGCTTTGGCGATGGCGGCCATGTCGATGACATTCTCCAGATCGGCCACATACGGGCCGATATAATCGTATTCCCGCGTGGTATCGGCTTTTAACGCCCTTTCGAACGGCATACGACGAATCATGGCCCGCTCGTTTTTAAGAATCTCGTTGGCCCGCCTGGCGACGGCCCCGGTAATGCGAGTTTCGGCAGGGCCGCCGTGGGGCGGATTATATTTAAGGCCGCCGTCCTCTGGCGGATTGTGGGACGGCGTAATCACCACGCCGTCGGCCAAACCCTTATTCCGGCCGCGGTTATAAGTCAGGACCGCATGGGAGATCACCGGCGTCGGCGTGTATCCCATGCCGGACTGGATCATAACGGTCACATCCGCAGCGGCAAAAACCTCCAGGGCCGTTGCCAGGGCCGCCTCGGACAGCGCGTGGGTGTCCATTCCGAGAAACAAAGGCCCGTTGATGTTTTCCGCGCCCCGGTATTCGCAGATGGCCCGGCACACGGCCAGGATATGGTCCTCATTGAAGCTGTTTTTTACCGATGAACCCCGATGCCCCGAAGTGCCGAAGGACACCTGCTGGAGGGGATCATCGGCGTCAGGTTTGTGAGTATAATATGCCGATACGAGCCGGGGAACATTGACCAGAATGTCTTGCGGGGCTTTTTTCCCCGCCAGTTCGTGAACAGCCATCTGCTTGCCTCCCTTTCTTACTAATCAGGCCATAAATATTTTAACATTAAATAGTGCAATAAATACATTCC
>CAYZXZ010000294.1:0-1674 GCA_964481615.1 uncultured Desulfobacteraceae bacterium
ATCATGGACTGGAGCATCTGTGTGGCGATGATTACCGGCTTTCTTCGCTCGGTGCACTTGCGCACCAGGTTTTTCTGGATGATTGGGATTTTTTCCGTGGGGATCTCGATGGCAAGATCGCCCCTGGCGATCATGGCGCCATAGGCATGATCGAGAATTTCATCGATATTGTCGACGCCTTCCTGGTTTTCGATTTTTGCGATGATTTTGACTTTGCTCTGTTTCCGGTCCAGAATTTCTTGTACGGCCAGAACGTCCTCTTTTTGCCGGACAAATGAATGGGCAATGAAATCGAGGTCCTGATCCGCGGCGAATTCGATAAAGACCTTGTCCTTTTCATTCAGGGACGGCAGGTCCTTGATTTTCACCGATGGCAGGTTGACGCTTTTCCGGCTCTTGATCCATCCGTCGTTTTTGACTTCACACCTGAGGGTCCGGTTTTCCTTGTCCAGAACGGCCAGCTCGATATCGCCGTCATCGATGAGGATACTGTCCCCCGGGGAGAGATCATCAGCAAACCCGTCGTAGGTGACGTACAGGCACTCCGGCGACGAGACGGCGCTCTTGTCCCCCCTGACCAGGATGATGTCGCCGTATTTGACAGGCATATCCGCCGTCATGGTGGTGGTTCGGATTTCCGGGCCCTTGGTGTCAATGATGATGGCGATACGCTCGGAGACGGCCCGGACATTGTTGATGATCTTGAGGGCTTCTTCCGGGGTCTGGTGGGCGGTGTTCATCCGTACCGCGTCCATGCCGGTCTCATGGAGCCGCCGCAGCAGATCGATGTCGCACATGTGATTGGAAATGGTTGCAATAATTTTGGTTTTTTTCATGACCCACCGCCTTATGTTTCCGATTATTATGGGTTGTCACGACATTGTCGGTGTTATCAGATTTTACGTAATTTCATGCGGTCAAACAGCTAAAGCCGGAACAAGCTTGCAAACCATCGGTCCTGGAGCGGATTTGCGCTTGTTGCCGAAAAAGACGGGGCGGTTGATCCGCGATACGAATTTTTCACTGTTTGAGGGCAAAGCCCGAGTTTGAGAAATTCAGCGGGCCAGCCGACACGGCCGGAAACACGCGCATTGAGCGAGCGGATTGATGGTTTGCGAGACCGTCAACCGTTTTATTTCCGTGTGAAGAGATCGCAGTCAATGACCCCCATCCTGGCCAGCCGGAACCGGATGGCCGTTGCCAGGCACCCGAATCCGTATGTGACGCTTCTTTGAAAATTGATGGAGGAGGCATCCGGCGCATAGCACGTGGGACAACTCACTTCGGCGATCATGTACCCGTGCCAGAGGATCTGGATCAGCATCTGGTTGTCAAACACGAAATCGTCGGAGTTGCTGGCCAGATCGATTTGCTCAAGCAGTTGCCGGGAAAAGGCCCGGTATCCCGTGTGGTATTCGGACAGCTTGGCGCCGGTGAGCAGATTTTCCGCCATAGTCAGAAACCGGTTGGCGATATATTTCCAGATGGGCATCCCACCCTTTAGGGCGTAGCCCCCCAGTATCCGGGAGCCCAGAATGCAGGAATAAATATCATTGCCGATCATCGAGGCCATGGCCGGGATCAGTCTGGGCGTGTACTGGTAATCCGGATGGACCATGATGATGATATCCCCGCCTTTCTCAAGGGCCAGCCGGTAGCAGGTCTTCTGGTTGG
>CAYZXZ010000295.1:0-1638 GCA_964481615.1 uncultured Desulfobacteraceae bacterium
GGCGCTGACCACCGCCTCGCAGGCCTGATCGAGCGGCTGGTGATGATGCTGACGGGAAAACCCAGAGCATGGTATCGGGAAATCGGCAGCAGATGCCGGGCCGGCAACGGCAGGGTATCCAGATCTTCGATGCATTCCCCGGGACCGGTGGTGAAAAATTCTTCGCCGTTCATAAACGACACGCCCCGGACCGATGCCCAGGCCGATCGGTCGGCATATATCGGCAGCCATTGCCCGAGGGACCTTTCCGCTTCCCCCATGAAGATAATATCAATCTCCGGATAACGGCGCAGCGTGGCTTTGGCGTCAAATGACACATGGGGACCGCCCATCATGGTGACCACGTTCGGCTGATGTTGTCTGGCGGTTTTGAGAATCTTGACGGCGGACGGAAAATTCAGGGTCACGGAGGTCGCGCCGATGATGTCCGGCTGAAATTCGTCCATGGCGGCCTTTACATTTTCCGGCGTGTACTGGCCGACAATGTAATCAAAAATCCGGACCCGGGCGCCGGCGGCTTCGCATGCAGCGGCCACATAGCTGATGCCGAGCGGCGGCGACGGTATTTCCTCTAAAGGATAGGGCGGCGCAATCAGTGCGACTTTCATATGCGATTCCAGTAAAATAAGGTGGACAAAACGCGCAAACGGAAAGCATGGCATGACTGCATCCGTTTAGAACACTTCGACGATTCCCGATGCCGAGACCAGTTTGACCCGTTCTTTCAGATCGGGCAGGGCCTCGGCCAGCACCTCATAGGTCTCCTGATAGGGATGCCCGATGGCGACTGCTTTCCCGTGAATTTCAGCAATATTGACGAGCTGATCGATCTGCCGACGGATCGCATCTTTTCTCTGGACATGGTCTAAAAAAACATCCCTTTCGGCATAAGGGACCTTGAACAGTTTCGCGGAAGACCGGGTCTGGGTGGCAGCGGTGGTCCGGCTGTCGACAAAAAACAGCCCCCGCTGTTTGAGAATGCCGAAAATCTGGTTCATCTCGTCGGAAAGGGTCGTCATTTTCGACCCCATGTGATTGTTCACGCCTTTGACGTGGGGAACGGCGGCCAGGTTCCTTTTTAGCTGGTCGATCCGCTCATCGGGCGTCATGGCAGCCAGCAGCGCGCCGGGACCGGGATCTGCAAGTGGATATTCATTGGGTTCCATGGGAAGATGAAGCATGACCTCATATCCCTTTCGGGCGGCAAACACCGCGATTTCCCGGCAGAATCGACTGTGGGGAAGAATGGCGTAGGTCAGCGGGGCTTTGAGCGTGAAAAATTTTTCCGCCATTTTCCTGTCATGGCCGATATCATCGATGATGATGGCGACCCTGGGCAGTGGTTTTCCCGTGGCGACAGGCTGTCGGTGGACGGGGGAAACTTCGATCCGGGTCGGGGCCGGCTCCGCTGGAAACACTTCATACTGGGGCTTTGCCGTTTTGGAAGTTTTTGTCGCCACCGGCAACGCCGGTCGGGATGACGAGGATGCCTGGTCCAAGGGTGTTTCAGAGATTTCCGGATAAAGCAGAATATAGGCCCCGGCAACGGCCATGACCAAAAACCCGATCAATACCAGCAAGATTGTCGCGGTATGCGGGATGATCCGCGCGGCTGCTCTCTCCCCTCCCTTACGGGTG
>CAYZXZ010000296.1:0-1553 GCA_964481615.1 uncultured Desulfobacteraceae bacterium
CTACCACGGCTACGATCTTTGCGCCCGTAGCGGTCCGGATCTTCTGGGCCAGGTACTGATCACGCTCGTCGATCAATATCCTTCGCAGCTCCGGATGGACTTTTTCAACCTCGGCCAGGACCGACTCGAGCATGTCGGCCTCTTTCATCTGTTCGATATCCTTCTCGTCGATATCATCCACCCCGCCCATGGACAGCAGCAGCTGAAACAGCATCTTTATCCTGCTAAAAAAGCCCATGTGCCGCCAGGCCCTGGAAAGGGTCACGCTGATGTCCCGGTCCGCCAGGCAGATTTCAGACCCAACGGTCCCGGCGGTTTCAATGGCCGTGATCATTTCCTGCCCGGGTCTGACTCCGAGCTTCTCCCCGATCCGTTTCTGAAAGGCGGCCAGTATCAGGCTCGCCAGGAGCATAAAGGATTTCTTCTCCCGGATGACCTTAATGATATCCATCTCCCGCCACTGATCATGCTGCATGACGGACTGGTAACGAGATCGGCACAATTCCACGCAGACCGTGTCAGGGTTCTCCTCACGAATTACCTTTTCCACAAGATCGACGCTGGCTTTGGACACGTGGGCCGTTCCCACCAGCAGGATTTCCTTGCCGTCGATGGTTATTCGGGTCAGGTCACCGTGAGGCTCGTTTTCATTCACTTTATCTTCATCCATAGCAGCAGCTTGTCCAATCAATAGGGATTCAATAAATTCAAGGCATCGGGAACAGCCCCATTTTGCAGGACTCACCCTGAATCAATCTTGCTGAACATATGTCAGAGGCGTGCGCAACGCAAGCAAAACTTGGCTTTTAACTGCGCGTCGGACAGGGATGTCCACGCGAGAACGACGGCTGCGGAGGTGCACCGCGAATAATTGCTGATTGCTTCTTTTCCGGCAAATCGGTATGAAGGAGAAGGGGGGTCACGGACGGCTTTGAACACAGCGATTGATTCCTGCGGCGCGGATTTTATCGGAACAAATTTTCATGCTGATCCACGACGATATCTATACATGGGAAGGATGGGGGGGAGCGCTGAAGCTGGCCAGCGGCAGATGCCGGCTCCGCATTTACGACCGGTCCAGAGGCAACAAGACGACCGTTGCGTTCCTGCGGCCTTTTCTCGTGGTGGTCTCGGATGTACCGGGCAGCAAGATGTCGGTCCGGAGCTGCGCCGCCCATATCGCCACCCGGGTCACCCAGGAGTTTGATATCGATCCGGACCGGATGCTCTGGATCGAATATTATCCCCATTTGACATATGGGGCGCAAAAAGAACACACCATCATGGAACAGTTCGTCGCCGTTGAATTTTCATGGCACGACGGGAAAGCCCTTTCTCCCCGATTGCGCCAGCTCAAAACGCCGCTGATCGAAGTCATCAAGGAAATCATGGCGGCAGAGACGCAAAAACCGACATAGCACCGCTCATACACCGGCGGTTATCCGTCCGGAGGGCCTGCGGCATCCGTTTCTTTAGGGGAAGACCATCGATGGCCAAGACGATCTGACGCCGTCGGACACTTTCCGCCGATACCGGAAATAGCCGTTGATATT
>CAYZXZ010000297.1:0-1503 GCA_964481615.1 uncultured Desulfobacteraceae bacterium
ATGTTGAATTTTAATAGTGTCACACTTATTGAAATTCGATTTATGGCCGGATTAGCAACTTTGGCGCGTCCGTTAAAAGACGCGATCTCTTCTGCCGGGTCCTGCGATTTTTTTTGCGGTGGCGATTATTTTGGGTTGACTGCTCAAGTAAAAAATTTACATTTTTTCATTTTTTTTACGGTCCTGTGATATGCAAAAATCTAACCGGACAACACTGCTTGACAATGGGTCCACATCACTGACAGAATCGCAAAAAATCTTTTTGCGAAACCATCAAGTCTGATAGCGTCGTAAAAACTTCAATGCGCTGGTATAAGTCGATTTTGAACAAAATTATTGGCTCTGCGGCCCCAAATAATCATCAGTGACACATAACCTCCTTTTTGCAAAGGAAACCCAGCATGACGACACCTGATGCGCCGGCCACCGGCCGGGAACACAAATGGCGTTTTTTCCGTTCCGGAGGATTTGACCAGGTTCGCATCGACCGGGACACCGATTTAAAAGCCCTCCCCCATCTGGATCTGAAACTCTGGGCCGCGCTGAGCTGTCCCACCAGCGGCCTGGAATTCGACGAAAAAACCCTGTCGCTCATCGACGAGGATCAAGACGGCCGGATTCGCCCACCGGAAATCATCGCCGCGGTTAAATGGGCCGCCGGCGTGTTGAAAAACCCCGAGGACCTTCTCCGGGATGGAAACGATTTGCCGCTGGCGGCCATCAATTACGGTCACCCGGAAGGCGCCCGGATTCTTGCTTCAGCCCGGGAGATCCTCAACAACCTGGGAAAAGACACCGCCGATGTCATTTCCGTGGAAGACACGGCGGACGCCGACCGGATCTTCGGTCAAAAACGCTTTAACGGCGACGGCATCGTGCCCGTATCATCAGCCGATAACGACGCCGCGCGACAGTTGATCGCCGATATCATCAACTGCATCGGCGCGGAGACCGACCGGGGCGGCGAACCCGGCGTTTCCGAGACGCTGGCGGCGGCGTTTTTCGACGAATTGCAGGCCTGTTCCGAATGGTGGCAGGCCGCGGAAGACGACGCGGAAAACGTGCTTCCCTTCGGCATGGAAACTCTGGAAATGGCCGCGGCCATGGAGGCGGTCAAGGCCAAGGTGGATGATTATTTTACCCGATGCCGGCTGGCCGCGTTTGATCCACGAGCCGAAGCGTTTGTAAACAGCGCCGAATCGGAATACGCCGCCCTGGGGGCTTTGGAGCTGTCCGCGGACGCCCGGGACCTGGCCAACCTTCCGCTGGCCTTCATCCAGCCGAGCAAAGCCCTGCCCCTTGTCGAGGGAATCAATCCGGCATGGCACGCAGCCATCAATACATTCAAAAACCGGGTGGCCATCCCCCTGCTGGGCGACAGGGATGCCCTGACAGCCGAAGAATGGGATCAGATCAAATCCCGCTTTGGGCCATTTTCCGCATGGAAAGCCGTCGTTAAAGGCGATCGGGTGGAAAAACTCGGCCGGGACCGAATCCGGGAAC